>JBCCRW010000203.1:0-10371 GCA_039201055.1 Planctomycetota bacterium
AGCGGCTTGGAAAGCACCCGAAACACTTGTGCCGATTCCGCCTCGCGACGAATCGGGTCGGTCAACTCGGCACTCATCAACACGCAGGGCGTCGGCTGCCGACAATCCTCGTCCCCCTGCGACTGGCCCGCCGGCTGGTAGCTCTGGACGAAACGAACGACCTCCAAACCGTTGGCTCCGGGCATGTGAAAGTCGACCAGGCAGAGGTGAAAATCGCCGTCGTCACGACGCCACAATTCGATGGCCTGTTTGCCGTCGATGGCCTCGGTGACACGAAAGCCACGTCGGGCAAGCGATTCGCAAACGACTTCCCGAAACGCGGAATCGTCGTCGCTGACTAAAATTTGAGGAACAGCAATCATTTGAAGGATTGGCGATACAACAATCGTTCCATGCCCGCACAGCGGCTCCACCACGCACGGATCCACCACGCAGGGCGGATTCACCTAGATTGGCGGATTCGCCCAGAACGCGGACTCACCCAGAACGGCGGCCCGGCTTGGGTTCCTGCCATCCCGGCAGCCAAGCGTTGGTCTATGATAGCTCATGCAATCCGGGTGCCAGCATTTTGCTGCCCTTGGGGACACCTTTGTCGCACTTCGCGACGCGACCGCTTCGTTGATCACGTGACATTTTGAATCCGACCCCGAAAACGACGGCCCAGCAAGCGGCGGCCCAAAAAGCGGCGACCCAGCAAGCGGCGACCCAGCAAGCGGCGGCCCAGAAACCGGCCGGCCGGAATGTGGCGGCTCAGCGAAACGCCGCGTCGCCGGTTCCGCCGGGCATGGACACCGCCGCGGTCGGGGAATTGGCCAAGCGGATTTTGGGGAACGTCGAAAAGGCCATCGTCGGGAAACGAAAACCGGTCGTCCTGTCGCTGGTGACATGGCTCTCGGGCGGCCACATTCTGCTGGAAGACGTTCCCGGCGTCGCCAAGACGATGCTGGCCCGAGCCCTGGGGCGTTCGGTCGGCTGCAAATTCAAACGTGTCCAATGCACGCCCGATCTGTTGCCCACGGACATCACGGGCACCAGTATTTTCAACCAAAAGTCATCCGAATTTGAGTTTCGTCCGGGTCCGGTTTTCACCCAGATTTTGCTGGCCGACGAAATCAATCGGGCCACCCCGCGAACGCAGGCATCGCTGCTGGAGGCGATGGCGGAATCGCGAGTCACCGTCGATGGCATCACGCATTCGCTAAAGAAACCCTTCATCGTGATCGCGACCCAAAACCCGGTCGATCACGAGGGCACGTTTCCCCTGCCCGAGGCTCAACTGGATCGCTTTATGATGCGATTTTCATTGGGCTATCCCAGCATTGAAGAAGAGATGCGGATGCTGCAGTTGTTAAAACTGACGCACCCCGTCGACACGCTTGAGCCGGTCGCATCGGCCGACGACATCGTGGCCGCCCAAGCCGCCGTCCGTGATGTCCACGTCGACCCGCGGGTGATGCAGTACATCTTGCAAATCATTCATCTGACACGACACCACGAAGACCTTGCCTTGGGTGGTTCGCCGCGAGCGTCGATCGCGTTGTTTCGATGCGGCCAAGCCATGGCGGCCGTCCGCGGACGCGGTTACGTCATGCCGGACGACATCAAACGCATTTTGGATCCAGTCATGAACCACCGTATCATCGTGCGTCCCGAAAGCCGGTTGCGCAAGGTGACCAGCGCATCCATCTTGCAGGACATCGTCTCCAGCGTCGCCGTGCCCACCATCGAACAAGCCTAGACAGATCGCGAATACCCGTCGGCGAAACATCCTCACAAAGGGTCATCATGGGTCGAGTCGAAGGAGGTTTCTCATGGGACATTCATCACACGCTCATCTTGCTCGATGTCGTCCTTGACCATACCGCGAACGGTCCAGGTCCGCCAAAGCATTTGAAACGAAGTCACGCGGGTTCAAGCAACCAGAGCCTTTGCGTTCACCGGTGCCGAAGGCATCGCAATGAGCCGGTGGTCGCGCAGCGCACCCCCAGAAGCGATCTCCCTGGACCGAGTCTATCCCAGCCCTTCGAAGGCTTCGTTCAGCAAATCGGCCTGTTCCAATTTGTGGGCGGCCATGCTGCCCGTGCTGGGGCTCGCCGATTCGACCCGGCTGACCCGACGTAGCGGATGCGTCTTTACCAAATCATCGCCGAAGTTCAACTTGATATAGGGCCAACAGCCCATGTTGGTCGGTTCGTCCTGCACCCAGACGATTTCCGCACTTTCGGGTAAGCCCTGGATCTCCGCTTGGATTTCTTCAATCGATAGGGGATACAACTCTTCGATTCGCATGATCGAAACGCCCGAGATGCCTCGTTCGCGCCGGGCGGCAATCAAATCGTAATAGACCTTGCCCGAGCACATCAGCAAGCGCTTGCAATCGCTAGCCGGGACTTCCGGGTCGGGCAGGATCTTTCGAAAACCGCCTTCACTTAAATCCTCCAGCGAGCTGACCGCCTCGGGATGGCGCAGCAGACTTTTGGGCGTCATCACAATCAGCGGCTTTCGCCATTTGCGGATCACCTGACGTCGCAGCAGGTGAAAGTATTGCGCCGGCGTGGTCGGCTGGACGACCTGGATGTTGTGTTCGGCCGCCATCGCCAACCAACGTTCGACTCGAGCACTGCAGTGCTCAGGCCCCTGGCCTTCGAAACCGTGCGGCAGCAGCAGCACCAAACCGCTCAGCCGATTCCATTTATCTTCCGCCGATGCAATGAATTGATCGACGATGACCTGGGCGCAATTCCAGAAGTCACCAAACTGGGCCTCCCACACGACCAGACCGTCGGGGCAATCCAACGAGTAGCCGTATTCGAAGCCCAGGACACCGGCTTCGGAAAGCGGGCTGTTGTACATTTCGATCGCGGTTTGATCGGCCGCGATCTCACGCAGTGGCATGTAGGTGTCACCGTTGTTGACATCGTGCAACACCGCGTGTCGCTGTGAAAACGTGCCCCGCTGACAATCCTGGCCGGTCATCCGCAGCGGGTGCCCGGCGGCGACCAAGGATGCCATCGCGGCGGCTTCGGCGGTGGCCCAATCCAACGCCGCTTCACCGGTGGCCATCTTGCGCCGCGTCGCCATCCAGCGTTTGAGTTTTTTGTGTGGCGAAAACGTGCTGGGCACTCGCGTCAGCCGGTCGATCCAATCACACAGTTGGTCGCGGCCGCACGACGTGTCGACGGGGTCGGTCGGTTCGACGCCGCCAAAGTACTCGGACCAATTGTCGGCGAGGGTTTGCGTGTCGGCAACAAACGGTTCGTTCTTGCTGGCGGCAAATTCGCGTTCAAGTTTTTCGGTCCGCTTCTTTTGAATTTCACCGACCTCGTCCTCGGTGATACTGCCCAGTTTGCGAAGCCGGCGTTGATATTGCTCACGGATGGAGGCTCGGTTGTCAATTTCAGAATACATCTTCGGCTGGGTGAAGCGCGGCTCGTCACCTTCGTTGTGACCCCAACGTCGGAAGGCATACAAGTCGATAACGACATCGCGAGCAAACTCTTTGCGGAAATCCATCGCCAGCGACACGACTTGGGCGACCGCTTCGGGATCTTCGCCGTTGACGTGAAATATGGGAATTTGCAGCATCTTGGCGACGTCCGATGCGTAAGTCGTGCTGCGACCTTCGGCCGGTTCGGTGGTGAATCCAACTTGGTTGTTGATGATGATGTGCAGCGTGCCGCCGGTTCGGTAGCCATCCAGTTCCGACAGGTTCAACGTTTCCTGCACGACGCCTTCGCCGGCAAATGCGGCATCGCCGTGCACCAGGATCGTCATCACTTCGTTGCGTTGTCGGTCACCGCGGCGATCCTGTTTGCTGCGGCAACGACCCTGGGCGACGGTATTGACGTATTCGAGGTGACTGGGGTTAAAGCACAGTGAAATGTGCAGCGTGTGTCCGGCGGCCGTTTTCCAATCGCTGCTGTAGCCCAGGTGATAACGGACGTCGCCGCCGCCGCGAGACAATTCCGGATTGGGATCGTCGAAGGACCAGAAGATGTTGGTCGCGCGTTTCTTCAGGATATTGGCCATCACGTTGAGGCGACCGCGGTGTGCCATTCCCATCACGACTTCTTTGACGTGGTGCTGTCCGGCCTTTTCCAGGGCCAGATCGATCAACGGGATCAGGCTTTCGGCGCCCTCGAGTGAAAACGTTTTGGCCCCGACAAACTTCCGCCGCACGAATTCTTCGAAGATCGAAGCGTCCGCCAGCCGGGTGTAAATCCGCCGCTGGACCTCGTGGGAAAGCTCCAAACGGTTTTCGGAGGACTCCATCCGCCGCTGCAACCAATCGCGGATATTGCGATTGTCGATGTGCATGAATTGGGCACCGATGCGGCGGCAATAGGTGTTCCGCAAACGATCCAGAATGGATTGGATGCTGCCGCCCATGACGCTTTCGAGCGCGCCCGAATCGTAATGCCGGGAAAGGTCCTCCGGCGACAGGCCGTACTTCTCGGGGCTCAAATCAGGTTGGTCAGGCCGGCCGATTCCCAGCGGGTCCAAATCGGCCACCAAGTGTCCGCGGACGCGATATTCGCGCACCAGATTATTCACTCGGTCCTGGAACTGGGCGGCCCAGTGCGCCGCCGAAGGATCGCCGCCGGCGACCACTTGGCCATTGCTGGCAATTCCCGCCACGTCGCCGTTGACGCCCACATCGCCGTTGACTGCATTGCCGTTGACCGCATCTTTCGTGACGGGGGCGTCACCGACTGTGCCGCCGCCGGTCGGGGCCGCAATCGACCGTGCCACGCCCGACGGTGCGGCACGGTTTCCGGCATTGGAGGAAACAATGGCATTCGCGGACCCAAGCGTGCCCGAGCTGGCTGGGTTGGCCGAATCCGCGCCGGCAGCCCTGGCGGCGGTGCTGCCGGTCACCAAGAACTGTTCAAAATACTGGCGCCAAGTATCCGAAACGCTGGACGGGTCACGGACGAATTGCACATACAAATCGTCGATGTAGTCCAGAGAATAGCTGTTCATAGAGTGGGGTATCGCAAGCGTAGGCAAGTCGCAGTGGAAATGTTATCACCGGGGTCCCCTCCGGCACACCGAGTCCGCGTTTTTTTCGCATTTGTTTTCCCCTCATTTTTTGGTCCATGGCAGTCCTGATCCAAGTCCGCGACGCCCACAAGCGATTCGGCGACCAAGTTCTCCTGGACGCCGCGGAACTTTCGCTGGTCGATGACGTCAAAGTGGGTTTTGTTGGCCGCAACGGCGCCGGCAAATCGACACTGCTGCGGGTGCTGCTGGGCGACGAAGAAATCGAAAAGGGCGAGGTCATCCACCATCCCTCGCTGCGGGTCGGCTATCTGCGTCAGCACAACCCTTTCAAAGAGGGTGAATCGGCACTCGATTTTTTGATGCGGGACAGCGAACAACCGGATTGGAAATGCGGCGAGGTCGCGGGCCAATTCGAAATCAAGGGCGATTATTTGGAAGGCCCCGTCGCGGCGCTCTCGGGCGGCTGGCAAACCCGCGTCAAGCTGGCGGCACTGCTGCTGCACGAGCCCAATCTGTTGATGCTGGATGAACCCACCAACTTTCTGGACCTGCGCACCCAAATCCTCCTGGAACATTTCCTACGCGACTTTAATCGCGCCGCTTTGATCGTTTCCCACGACCGTGCATTCCTGCGGGCGACTTGTTCCCACACGCTGGAACTGGATCGCGGCAAATTGACGATGTTTACCGGCCGCATCGATGACTACTTGATCCATCGCGAGGAACGTCGCGAGCATGATCGGCGGGTCAACGCGACCGTGATCGCCAAACAACGTCAATTGCAACAGTTCATCGACAAAAACCGCGCCAATGCGGCGACCGCTTCGCAGGCCCGCAGCAAAGCCAAACAACTTGCCAAGCTGCAAACCGTCGACGTCGAAGTGGACCAGCCCACCGTTCATATCCGCCCGCCGCGCTGTCAAAAACGTCAGGGCACGGCGCTGCGCTGCGAAGACCTGGCCATCGGTTATCCCGATCATACGGTCGCCGAAAACATCGGGTTGGAAATCGAACACGGCGACCGAGTCGCGATCGTGGGTGACAACGGCCAGGGCAAAACGACTTTGCTGCGAACGATTGTGCATTCGCTCGAACCCGTCGGCGGGTCTCTAAAATGGGGCCACGGCATCGAGGTGGGCACCTACGCCCAGCACGTTTACACATCGCTGGATGAACGCCAAACGGTGCTCGAAAATTTGGAATACAACAGCGACAGCGAAACGACGCGTCAGGACCTGTTGGCGATGGCCGGGGCGCTGCTATTTCGCGACCAGCACGTGCAAAAAAAAGTCAAAGTGCTCTCCGGTGGCGAACGTGCCCGCGTCTGCATGGCCGGCTTGCTGCTGGGCAACGCGAACGTGTTGATCTTGGACGAACCGGGAAACCACCTGGACGTCGAAACCGTCGAAGCCCTGGCCGATGCGCTCCAGCAGTACGACGGAACGGTGATTTTCACCAGCCACGATCGACACTTCGTCCGCCGCATCGCGACACGAGTCGTCGAGGTCCGCGATGGCACGGTGAAGACTTATTTCGGCAACTACGATTCCTACCTGGAATCGGTGGAGAGCGAAATCGACGCCGGCTGGCGAGAAAACTCGGGTAAGTCATCGGGCGGGTCAAAGGCGTCGGGTGGATCCTCCAACGGCAAGCCCGGCAAAGCCAAATCGTCCGCCGCGGCCAGCCGCGATGCGGGCCGTGACCAACGCCGCACCGGCAAAGAGCTCAAAAATCTTGAAAAGAAAATCGCCCGTCTGGATGAAGACAAAAGGCAGCTTGAAACCAGCTTACTTGGCGAAACCGATCCCGACGCCGCGATGAAATTGCACGAGCAAATTCAGGAGATCAAAACCGAATTGGAGGCCGCCGAAGAACGCTGGTTGGAGCTGAGCGATTTCTAACGACTCGTCGCGGACGCACCGCATCACGGACGCACCGCATCACGGACGCACCGCATCACGGACGCACCGCATCACGGACGCACCACGACTTCCGGCATTTCTTCCGGCCACGGACCCGTCAAAACCAAGTCGCGAAATTGAGCTCGTGTTGAAATCGCCGACCCGATCGTCAACCCGCCCGCATTTTGGATCGCCACGTCGGCAAGCGGCTGGCCACCGAGTGTCCAAATCAGCCGATCGCCCTGGCGTGTTACGGTGAAGTCGTTCCACTGGCCCACCCGCACACCCTCGGTCGCAAGCGTCTTTCGCTCGACGCCGTCCGGACGAGCATCGGATTCGTCATCCAAGTCATAGCTTCCCGTAAGATCCGTCGTCTGGACAATACGCTCGGCGAAAAACAAAAACCGTCGACCGCCGCACTGCACCAGGATCATGTCGTCGGGCGGTGCTAACGAATCGGCTCCCGGCTCCGGTGCATCGTTCGGTTTGGGAAAGAAGAACTTTCCGGATATCGAATCGCCATCTTGCAACATCCGCTCGTAGCTAAGTGAGGCAATTTGGCCGTCGTAATCTTCATCGACTGTTTTCGGCGCGGCAAACTCGAGTGTGTCATCTTGGATCGTCGCGGTCGGTGAAGCTTCTTTTTCGTCCTCATCCGCGTCACCGGCCCAGGAGATTCCCGAGCGATTGAATCCGGCCTTTCGTTTCTTTTTCTTCTTCGCCGGCACCGGGTCATCCTGGTCCAGGAAACGTGGCACGTCCAGCTCGGGCAAGTTCAGCATTTGCGGATTCGACCAGCCCATCAACGTCGGGCTGATCAATGGCACCTCACGCGGGATAATCACGTCACCCTCGATTTGCAAGTCTTTCCATTGCACTTCGGATTGTGATGAAAAATCGATTTCCAGCCACGGCGCGGATTTGAAATCCTGGCGGATCGTTTTCAAGTCGGTGCCATTGAGCCGCGCGACCATCGCATCGTTTTCGATGCGAATGGATTCTGTGTTCCACTCTTTGGGCTGCCACAAATTTGTCGGCAGTTCCTTGGAGTATTGGTTGCGAACGTGAAAGCGAACGCGCCCGGTAGCTTCCTGGACCATCGGGGTGTCCGTTACCAGATCGGTGCGGATCATCGGTTGATCATCGATCATCACACCGACACCGCCGTATCGCCAATCGACTCCGGAAACTTGTAGTCCCGAAAACGACGCCGCCACACCGTCGGAATCCGCGGCAAGCAGATCGCCAATTCTTTGGGGGAAGGCCGATTCCGGCCCCGATTGCAACCGCCACTGGTATCGTTTCATCCACGCGTCCGTGCGGATCGGCGGCGTTCGCAGGGAAACGGTGAAGTTTCCGATAATCGGGAACGGCAGGACCAAGCGGTTACCGTAGGGATTGGCGACCGCCGCAATACGACCGTCTTGAAGCGCGAAGCGGGATGCCGTCGACCGCGAGGGATCGACGTCCTCTTCGGCACGCCGAAGAAGATTTTCAAACGGGGCGATCGGCGACTGGGTCATAAACCGTTCGGGTTCCAATTGCACCCGCAGCCTTGCGATCGATAACGTGTCGATTTCGACCCCAGGACGCAGTGACGCAACATCGCGGAACGCTGTGAATTCGGACAGGCTGGGTTTTCGCGGCGACCCATAGGTAACCGAGCGCTCGAAAATCCGGCGTGTCATTCCCGTCGCAATCGCCCCGGGTGGAGCGATGTCCTTGGATTGCGGGTTGCCTTGCAGCGTTTCCAAAGTGGCCCTGGCTGATTCGGCGTCTTGGTTCAACGCGGTCAGGACTTGATCGAAGTCGCGGGTACCGGATTCGGAAACCGCGGCACCACTTGCCAGTGAAACGCCCTGCTCCAGTAGTACCGACCACAGCGCCGCGGCGACAGCATCGCGTGTTTCATCTTGCCGGATTCGCTTTTCAAATTGCCGAATTTTTTCGCGCAGCGGTTCGACACGCCCGGTCACAATCGCGGCGACGACCAATTCACCCGAAAGCGTGCGTTGCAGGCCAATGTGCCAGGCCTTGCGAACCGCGTCGCTCGCGTCGGTGTCACTCGCGTCGACGTCAGTGGGCTTCGTTTTATCGTCGCCGCTCGCCGCGCCGGCGAGATCCTCGCGGGTCTTGGAAACGACTTCGTAAGTCGCATCCCGGGGGGACTTGGCCAAGGCGTCCTGGGGCAGCGATAGCCCCTGGGGGACGTCGTCGCCCCACACCAAATCCATCAACACATCGAATCGGGAATCGGGGTCCAGCGAATCGATCCAGCGAACCATGTCGGCCGGAAATCTCGAACCACGAGTGCCAGAGCTCAGCATCAAGCGGATCAAGGGCATCATTCCATCCGCGTTGGCACGCACCCACGCGGCGCGTTGATCATCGGTGCGTTTGGAAAGATCCGGGATGTCCATCGAAATCCCCGCGTTGATCAAACTGTCGCAAAAATTCGTGACGTATTCCACGCGATTTTGGTCGGCCCATTCCGGTGGAAAATCCGGGTTGTTGGCCAACACTTCCTGGCTTTGGCGATCCGCATCCTGCAATACCGTGCGAAGCAACGTTCCCACGACCTCCCAATCTTGGCTTTGCATCGCGATCAGATAGCGATGGCAACGACAAAGCTGTTTCAATCCTGAATCGTAACGCTTCAAATGGGAATCATCGCTCATGAAGTGGCCGACCCGGGTCAGCAATTCGATTGCCTTGCGGCGGGTGTCGGCATCAAAATGTCCACTGACGGCGACCGGAAGACACAGCCGTAGGGCACCGCCGACCTTGGCGACCTTTTCCGATGCCATGCGAATCGATTCGTTCGAATAGTATTCGGGTTCCGGGGCGTCGGTTTGATGATCCAGCGGCGGCAACTCGGACTTCAGTTCCTCGGCGATTTGGTCGATCATTCTGGTCATCGCACCGGAGTCCTGTTGGGCGATCGCCCAAGTCCCGGCCAGCAACCGATCGACTGGCCGCTGTGTCGCTCCGCTGGCAGGTGTTTGAGCGCTTGTGTCGTCCGCCGAACCGAGCCATTGCTCCGGTGCATCGATCCGTTCCAACCGCATGGCCAAATTGACCAGAGCGATGTCCAACGATCGCGGATTCAGCAAGTCTCCGGGATCACCGAAGCGATTCGGGTCAACGGGTGAAACGTCGTACGAAAGTTGCCCGGAAACCTGTTGCTTGCGATCCAAAATCTCCGCAAGCGACCGCATCGCGGCATCGGCCGCGTCATCCGAAACGGTTCCCGAGAAAGACTTCGTCGTGATGACAGTTTCTTCAGAAATGTAAAAATTTTGATTCTCGGGTAGGAGGTCCGGATCAAAGATCGTCTTGGGCCAGCGTGTCAGATCCGACGGGAAGCCCAATGCCAGACCCCAGCCATCGACCAGGGTGAGGATACGAATTCGATCTTGTCGTCCCAGGTCCACCCGCGAATCGGTTTGCATCCCGCCGCTGCGGA
>JBCCRW010000204.1:0-10360 GCA_039201055.1 Planctomycetota bacterium
CACCGCGTCGATCTCGAATGACCGAGTGTCGGCTGGGCAGGAAATCCATGACCGCCGTGTCGGCATGTCGACGCTGCTGTGGGAATCAACCAGCGCGCCGCCGTCGGGACGGAACGACGGTGCGTGCCAACCATCGCCGCGAGTCAGTTGCACCATTTCGCCAAGCTCGCCCGGGGGCGTTGCACTTTCCCCATCGCCGCTTGCGAGTGCGATGCGATAAACGTGTTGGCCATTGCCAATGATGGACGCGTCACCGGTCACCAAGACAAATTTGGCGTCGGCGTCCATGGCCATCGAACGAACATGGAAGTTCACCGGAGAAATCGGCATCACGCTGCGGCCGTCCCGCGCGACATGGAACACGCGGCCCTTGCCGGTCGCCACTTCGGACCGCCACAGGAAGGAACCGTCGGCAAAAAATAGCGGCGATTCGGGTGGCTCCACCCACGCCGGCGATTCCTCGCGCAACACCAATTGGCTGGCCGGTTGGCCCGCGACCACGCGATGCAGTTCCCGCCAGCTTTGGACGCGGTCGCTGACCGTGTACAGCAGGTCGCCCGAATGCGGATGCCACCACACGCCCGTGATGATCCGCTGGGCCTGGGGCGTCGATTGATGAAATGCACGCGACGTTCCACTGTCGATGTCATAAATCAACAAGGTCGCGTGGGGAATCGGATCACCCGCCTTGGGATAGCGAACGACCGGTCCGGCGCCGCGTGGATCGCGGGAATGTGCAAGGAAGTATTCGGGAACCGACGATGTGTCGATTCGCAGCGCCGCGACCTGTTTGCCATCGGGCGAAAACCAAAACGCTTTGAAATTTCCACGTCCAAAAATTTCTTCCTGGTACGTCCAATCCAAGCGACCGTCCAAAAGCGTTTCCAGCCCATCATCGGTCAAACGCGTGACCGCGCCGTTCTGGGTGTCCATCACATACAAGTCACCGTTTCGTGAATAGCCCAGTCGCCGTCCGTCGGGCGACAAGGCGGCATCGCGAAACGCGGACGCGTCCATCGCCAACACATCAAACACGCCCGCCGATGCGACGTCGTCATCCGCGTCGTCGTTGATTTTACGCAGTCGATCCGGACGCACCAGCAGTAACCGCTTGCCAAACGTCCACAGCGTCGGGCGGAAGGTCGATGTCATGCCGCGCAGGTAACGATTGACCAAACGGCCGGCGCGGCGGCGTTTTGCTGCCTCGCGATCCTGCTCGGCATCTTCGGCGGACGCGTCATCCGTACCATCGGCCGACGTTTCTTTCGCCGACGCGTCTTTCGCTACTGGGGATGAAGGCAACTTGATCGAGGCGGCGGAATCTTCAAAAAACAAATCTTCGCCAAGCACCGCCTCGGTCAGCAACTCGGGAAAGGTCCACTCCGACGTTTCGCCGGATTGCGGGTCGAGGATCTCCCACTGATCCTCCGCGCGACGGACCAAAACGAATTCGTCCTCGGCCGTTTCCATCCAGCTTAGCGGCGGCAAGGTGCTGGCGTAGCGGTGCCGGGCGTCGGGCCGATAAAGACTGCTCAAACTGAGCGGCGGAATTTCGTTTTCCTTTGCCGTCTCCGCTTTGGCGCCGCCGCGGTCTTGCGACCATGCATTAGCGTCTTGTGACCATGTATTAGCGTCTTGCGACCAAGCATTGGCGGAGCACAGCGATACCGCCGCCATCAAAAACGCCCCGCACCAAATGGTGGTGGCCGCGAAACGCGAGTTCCTATTGATCGCGAAACGCGAGGACCGGTAACGCCGGGTATTCGAAGAACGCAGGCTTGTGGCGCGCCGGTTCGGCAGCGGCGACCTACAATGCAATTCATCGGTAACGGTGGATCGGCATAAATCCGACGCTCGCCGGTGGCTCTGGCGGAAGGCGGCCGGGCCGCGGGGCGTTTCGAATCGAGGCTTCATGGCGTGCAAAGAACAGAATCAGGACAAAAGCGAATGATACGTTGCGAAACGAAACGAATGGGCCGGCCGGGCAGCTCGGTGATGCCAATCACCATCATGCCAAGCGCCGTGGTCGTCGCCGCTTGGGTGATGATGGGCGGCATCCCGCGAGTATCACAAGCCGCCGACGACACGCCCGATCGCCCCAACGTCGTCTGGATTATGACCGAGGATAATTCGAAGCATTATCTGCGGCATTTCGATTCCGACGGCGCGCCCACGCCTCGCATCGAAGCCATGGCCGCCCACGGCGTGACGTTTGATCGCGCGTTTTCCAACGCCCCGGTGTGTTCGGTGGCCCGTACGACTTTGATCACCGGATGCTACGCGCCCCGTTTGGGCACCCAATTTCATCGCAAATTGGTGCCCGCATCGTTGCCGGACGACCTGCCCATGTTCCCGGCCGAATTGCGTCGCGCCGGCTACCACACCAGCAACCGCAAAAAGATGGACTACAATGCCACCGCGTCGCCGGACGTGTGGGACGAATCCAGCGGCAAGGCACACTGGAAAAATCGCGGCGCCGGCCAACCCTTCTTCCATGTCCGCACGATCACGGCCACGCACGAAAGCCGATTGCACCCGCAGACCAACCCCGAAAACGGTCCGCTGGAAACGGCGGCCGATGCGGTGGTGTTGCCACCGTATTTTCCAGACACTCCGGAATTCCGCCACACCCGAGCCAAGTACCAGGACCTAATCACGGCCGTCGATGCAAAGGTCGGTGCGGTGCTGGACGAACTGGCCGCCGATGGACTGCTCGAATCGACGTTCGTGTTCTACTTTGGCGATCACGGCGGTGTGCTGCCGCGATCCAAAGGCTACGTCTATGAAACGGGACTGCACGTGCCGCTGGTCGTGCGTGTTCCCGATGCCTTTGCCGACACCGTCGATCGTGAATTGGGCTCGCGAACAAAGGGCTTTGTATCGTTCATCGATTTCGGCCCGACGGTTTTGAACTTGGCCCAAGCGGAAATTCCCAGCGGGATGGATGGCAAACCCTTCTTGGGCGACGGGGTGCAAGTTGGCGAGGTGGATGCCCGCGATACCACGATCGGTTACGCCGACCGCATGGACGCCAAGTACGACATGAATCGATCGATTCGCGTGCGGGATTGGAAGTACATCCGGCATTTCGAACCCATCTTTCCCGATTCGCTGGTCAACGTTTATCGCTACCAGATGCGGGCGTACCAACAATGGAAGCAACTGCACGACGCGGGAAAATTGGATTTCACCCAGGATGCGTTCTTCAGACCCAGGACTCCCGAGGCGCTCTACAACTTGGCCGAGGATCCGCACGAAACCATCAATCTGGCCGATGCACCCGAGCACGCCGGTCAATTGCGAATGATGCGATCCCGCTTGGAACAAGAACTCCGCGAATGGCCGGATCTGAGCTTTATGACCGAGGTGTATTTGGTGGACGAAGCGATGGGGGACCCCGTTGCCTACGGCCAGGATCACGTCGCCGAAATCCAACGCTACATCGAAACGGCCAACTTGTGCTTGCAACCCTTCGATCAGGTCGAAGACCTGTTGCGGGCGGCGCTTGACGATACCGATCCCCTGGTTCGGTACTGGGCACTGGTGGCCGCATTGTCGTTGGGTGACGCGGCGACTCCGCTGTTGCCCGAAATTGAACGCAGGCTATTGGATGTCGAACCGTTTATTTGCACCCGAGCGGTCGAATATGTCGCACTGTTCGGTGACAAGGACCCGCGCACCAACCTGTACCGCTCGCTGAACCGGGCCATCAGCGAAGCCGAGGCGTTGATGATTATCCGCACCGCGATCTTTCTTCAAGAGCACACCGGCGGCCGATTTCCGATCGACATGCAGCGTTCCAAGTTGGACGTTCTAAAACCGAAAAAGAACGCCCTCTCGATGGGATATTGGAAGTATTTGAATTCCATCGCCAAGGACAATCCGCCTCAATCACGACGGCAGCTCAACCCCGCCGCCGTCGAAGATCCGCCGCCCCCGGTGAAAACGATTCCGGGTACGTCCGGGAAGTGAGCGTGTGTGGCTAGGCTTCCTCGAGAAGCAAACGCCGCACGTCTTCGCCGCTGATGCCGTGTTCCTTGGCGATGCGGCGGACTTCGTCGTCTTCGGGGCGTGTGCGAAATTGTCCGCTGGGCAATTGCACGCGCTTGGCCCGCACATCGCCCCAACGCGATGACACGGTGATCGCCTGACGCGGCAACACCCTCCGGTGCAAGTAGCTGCTTCGAAGTCCGATCGTGCTGGTGTGCTCAAACAGAATCTCTTCCATCAAAGCGGCCTGGTCGGGACGGCACAGCACGCTGATCACCGTGCCCATCCGGCCTTTTTTCATCGTGCACGCATTTTGCCAAACGTCCAAGGCTCCACGCTCACGCAATCGCTCGGCGGCCGCGGCGATTTGTTGCGGCGAACAATCGTCCAAATTCGTTTCAATCCGAACGACAAAATCCGTGTTCGTGATCGATTCGGCTGGCGTTTGCGATTGGCTGTGTGAATGGGCTTCGCTGTGTGCATGGGATTCGTTGGGCGTTTGATGATCGTTCGGGACACGGTGACCTCGAACCACGCGCAGCACGTTGGCCTGGGCATCCAGGTCCATCGTGCCGGCGCCGTATCCGATGCCATCGACAACCATCGCTGGCATCGGGCCAAAACGCGTGCACAACGCTTTGACAATCGCCGCACCCGTTGGCGTGGTCAATTCGGCCGGGATGGTGGATTCGGCCAGCGGGATACCGCGCAGGATTTCGAGCGTCGCCGGGGCCGGAACCGAGACGCGGCCGTGCGCGATGGTGATTTCGCCGCAGCCGGTGGGGATCGCCGATGCCGCGAAATGGCGTATGCCCAGTTGGTCGATCGCGATCGCCGTACCCACGATGTCGGCGATCGAATCCACCGCCCCGACTTCATGAAAATGGACTTTTTCCAAAGTCGACCCGTGGACTTTGGCTTCGGCGACGGCAACCTCCTGGAAAATGGCCTTGGCCATCTCGCGGGCCGGCGACGACAACTGGTCACCGCGGTCGATCATTTCGTGGATGTGGTGCAAATGCCGGTGCGCGTGCTCGGCGGGATGCGAAATCGAGACATATTTTGCTCGAAATCCTTTCTTTTTGACCTCCGCGACGTCGATGCCAAGATCGGGCAATCCCATCGATCGCAATCCGGACTGGATCGCCGCGGGGTCGGCACCCAGATCGATTAACGCCCCCAGCGTCATGTCGCCGCTGATCCCGGAAAGGCAATCAAAGTAAATCAGGTCGCCGCACGCTGCGTAAATCAGGTCGCCGCACGCGGCGGGGGCGGTCAAGGCGGCATGATCTGAGTTTGGCGTTGCCCTGAGATTGGTTTCCACTATATTCCCGAGTCCGAAATTTCGACAAAAGCCTATTTGGAGTTCACCGATGAAGGTCGTTAGCAGCATCGGCGCATTGAAGTATCGTCACCCCGATTGCCAAGTCGTCAAGCGACGCGGGCGGATCTATGTGATTTGCAAGAGCAACCCGAAGTTCAAGGTCCGGCAGGGCGGCGCGAAGGTCAAAAAGGCTCGTCGCTAGCCGGTTGATGATGTTCGCCCGCAGGGCCGGATCGATTTGGCTGGTGTTTTTGCTCGGTGGGGTCACCCTGTTGGGGTGCACCCAGGCACCGCCCGCGCCCGTCGTCGCGGGCACGATCACGCTGGAGATCGGTGCACCAATCGACAAGAAATTCACGCTGGAGGACATCCCGGCCGGTTCCACGGTGGAATCGATCATGCGGCGGGTCCCCGAAAGCGATCTACCGATGGAAATTACCGGCTCGGGAACCACCGCCTTTCTAGTTTCCATCGGCGACCAGGGCACCGAGGCCGGCGAGGGTTGGATTTTTCGCATCGACGGGAATTTGCCAGAACGCGGCATCGGGGTGACCGAAGTCGATCCGCCGGCAACCATTTCGTGGACCTACGGCGGGATGCCGCAATAGCGTCGCAGCATTCCTTGCCCTAGACTTTCGTTGGCTTACACCTTCGTCGCTCGACACGTAAGCGGTTTAGTGCTCGCCGATGGATGGCTTACCAAATTCAAAATGAGCCGATCGGCGTCATCCCCGGTTTTCACGTCAGACGACGCAAACGCGTTTCGGCTAATCTGCTAACTCATCTGCCGGCGAGCCCTTCGCTGCGACAATCAAAACAACGGACCGATGCCCGAGTCTGGTTTAAGGGACTGGTTTTGAAAACCAGCGTGGGGGAAACCTCACCGGGGGTTCGAATCCCTCTCGGTCCGCTTCTTTTTCCCGCGTTCTTTATTTCGCCGCCGCTGGCGGCAATCGCTTCAGCAGATCAAAGAAATCGCTGTCGGTGGTCAGGATCAGCTTGCTGTCGGTTCCCATCGATTTTTCGTAAGCCTCCAGCGTCCGGACGAAGGTATAAAATTCGCCGACCTCTTGGATGGTTTCCGCGTAGCGTTTGATCACCTGGGCATCGGCGTCGCCCTTAGTTTCGCTGGCGATCTTTTGTCCCTCGCCTTCGATTCGCGCCACCTCGGCTTTGGCGCGGTTGATGATCTCCGCTTTCAGCCGTTCGCCTTCGGTCGTGTTGCGCGCCGAAATGGCTTCGCGTTCGGCGACCCAACGATCGAATGTTTTGCTTCGAACGGTATCGACAAATTCGATTTGCGAAATGCCGACATCGACAATCGCGATGCCTCGGCCCAGCGATTCTTCGCCGTCGGCGGCGCCGGATTGGCTGGCCAAACGGCGGGTCGCTTCCTCTTTGATTTGTTGCAAAATCGCTTCCCGACCAAAGCGAATTTGTTTGGCATTAGCTTGATCGGCGCTGGCCAGCTCGGCCGCGACTTCTTCACCGGCAACTTCCGCGACCACGTTGGCCGCCTCGCTGCCAAAGCTATCGCTGCCCATCAATTCGCGATCGGAGCTGCGGACAATCTCGGCCAAATCGTATTTGGTCAACACGTCGCGGATTGCCGAACGCGTGATTTGTGCGACCCGCTCCTCCGCCTTTTCCTCGGTCCTGACGCGCTGGACAAAAACGGTGGGGTCGGTGATTTTCCAAACGGCCCAGGGGATCAGATCGATTTTCTTTTGGTCCCGAGTCGGCAAATCGTTCAACTCGTTGGTTCGGCTGTCGCCCCAAAACTGCTGTGTCTTGGGCAACCGGCGGACGCTCTCGATAAACGGTGCGCGGAAGTAGACGCCCGGTTGAACCTGCTCGCGAACCGGCTTGCCCAATCGCAGCACGACTGTCATTTCGCGTTCATCGACAATGAACACAAAGAAGCGAGCCAGGAACAGCAGGCAGCCCAGGATGACCAGGCCGCGGACGACATTCTTAAGTAGGTTGGGATTCATGATGGTGATGCGGAAAAAAGCAGTGTGGGATGGAGCGACACGCCGGACCGGTGCGGGCGATCAACGCAAAAAAATGGACGCCGGCGATTAACGTTGTCGGGCGCGGGTTGCGGGCACGGCGTCGTCCAAACCACCGTCCAAGTTGAGCAGCGGGACGGTGCCGCGAAGTTCGCTATCCAGAATCGTCTTGGGGCCGCTGGCGCTCAGCACCTTCTCCATGGTTTCCAAATACATCCGCTGACGAGTCACTTCCGGGGCGGCGCGATAGGCTTGGTACTTCGCCTGCAACGCCGCGATCTCCCCATCGGCCTCGGCGATCCGCCGCGACGCATAACCTTCGGCCTCGCGAATCAGTCTGTCCTTTTCGGCTTCGGCACGCGGAATCAATTGGTTGCGTTCGCGAACGGCTTCGTTGACCAATTGATCGCGGGTTTGAATCGACGCGTTGACCGCGTCAAAGGCCGGCTTGACCCGGTTGGGCGGCTCAACCCGCTGCATTTGCACATCGGTGATGGTGACGCCGCAGTTGAGTGCGTCGAGTTGTTCGTTCATTTCGTCCCAAGCCAAACGCTTCACCGCTTCGCGTTGCTCGGTCAAAATTTCATCGGCCGAATAGTCGCCGACCGCGCGGTGCATCGTGCTGCGGGCGACCGCCAAAATGGTTTGCTCGAGCGTTTCGATGTCGCCATAGCTGAGGACAAAATCACGGGGCTCGCTGATTCGCCAAAACACATTCCATTCGACCACCGCGGCGTACAGGTCGCCGGTCAGGATCAAGGATTCATCCTGGGACTTTGCATTCAGACGTCGGCGGCCGCTGGCGGTGACCGCTTCCCCGGTGCCCCAGGGCAAGCGAATCGACTGCTCCGATGCATCGACCAGAATGGAACGATCCACCCAGGGCAGTTTCAAATGCACGCCGGGGCCTTCGACGCTGTTGAAACGGCCAAAACGCAGCACCACGGCCTGTTCGTATTCCTTGACCGTGTAGATGCCGCTGATGACCGAGATGCAAACGAACAAAACGGCGAAGGCGGTCAGACCGTAGTTGACCAGCGTTGCCGGCGGGATGGACTTGCCGGAGGCTGTTTTCAGAAAGTCAGACATTTTCCGTCACGCGGACAAAGGCTGGGGGCAAATAGACCATTAGAAGATCTTAGGCCCCAAAAGCGAGACATCGGGGCGCGGCGGCCGGAAAAAGTCGGGTGATTTGCCCCCCGGCAATGGCGTCGCTGGCTTCGGCATCGCCGGTGTGTCTTTGCTGGCGTGTTAGCTGCCGATTCGGTACAGCGCCTGTTGGGTGCGCACGATTAGATCGTCTTGGACAACCGCAAAGGTCGCAAAGGTTCGTTCGCCCAAGTCGTTGGTTGCCAGTTTTTCGTATGCGTTGCCGCTTCGGATCACCGTGGTTTCACCGGATTCGGCGGGCAGAAAGATCCGCGTACCCACCTTGATCGGGGACGCCGAAAAGTTGCCACCCAAACGTTTTTGGTAGACGACTTTGCCGTCAGCAGCGTTGATCCGCGAGACAATGCCTTCGTCGCTGACCATCACGATTCCGTCGCCATCCAGCAGCGGTGTGGGCGTTTTGGGCACATTGCGTTTCACTCGCCAAACTTCGCGAGCCTGCCAACCGTTGGCCGCCGATCCGGGGTCCACGGCAATCAAACTGGGACGCATAAAACCGGTGCAATAAACAATCGTGTCGCCCACCCGCATGGCTTTGGGCACGACCGAGAAACCTGGTGATTCAAACGTCCACAGCAATTTGCCCGATGCCGGTTCCAAGCCGCATAAACAATCGCTGCCTGGCGCGATCACCTGCAGCTTGTCATCGATGCGAAATGCGGCGGGCGTTGCAAACGAGAATTTCATCCGCGCATCGACCGGCCGATCGGTTCGCCAACGAACGCGACCATCGCGCCGGTCCAGAGCCGCCACAAACGGCCGTTGGGCACCATCACACGTGAAGACAATTTGGTCACCCAGCACCAGCGGCGATCCGCCGTTGCCGTGCATGGGCGGAAAAGTCAATTCGCGGTTTTCCCAAAGTTTTTTGCCGTCGAAATCCAGCGCAGCGGTTCCCTGGTAACCAAAGTGCGCGATCACTTGCCCACCATCGATGACAAGCGTCGGACTAGCGTGCGAATTCTTGCTGTGAATGGGGTATTTGCGATCATCCAGTTGGTCGAAGACCGGAAAGGTTGCGACCAGGGCACCGCTTTGCAAATCCAGTTTTTGAACGACCAAACGTTTGGCGGAGTCCTCGGATTCCCCGTCGATCGCTGCCGAAAGATAGACGTGCGTCCCATCGTGAACCGGCGATGACCAGCCGCTGCCCGGCAATTCCGTGCGCCAACGAATCGACTTGGTGGACGACCAGGTTTCCGGAACGCCGCGATTGCCGTCGACCACGCCGGTGCCCTCGGGACCCAAGAATTGCGGCCATCCGTTGCCGTTGTTCACTGGATCCAGCGAGTCGGTGTTCGCGGCGCAGGCGTGACCGGCAAGCATGCCGGACCCCGCCAGTCCCGCAAACGCGGCTCGAAGCGCCGCACGTCGAGTCAGCAAATTGGAGGCAAAGTCAGTCACGGTGCGATTCCGGGAAATGGGCGAAGGGTGGATCGGTGAAGCTGCAGGATATCCACTGTGCGACGTTGTCGACCAGTTCGGGTCCGGCGGCGCAGGCCACGGGTTTCGGCTCACCTGCGTGGGCGGTGAGCCGAAGGTGTGGCGACAGCCACGCGTCGGGTCGGGAAACGTTTGCTTTGTCAGAACACGTTTCGGTGCAAGGACCCGGCTCCCGGCTGTCGCCGGAATCTCGGCTCACCTGCGCGGGCCGCGCGCGTGAGCCGCTGGCCGAGCTGTAAGCGAATCCACGGGTCCCATGCATGTAATAGACCGCGCGCTGGGTACCCGGCCCGTCGCTTGAGGCAGCAATCCCGGCTCATGGATGCTGCGCATAGAATGACCGCGAAGCGCTCAAAGACGGTAGCCGTGGGTAAGCCAGCCGAGCCTCAGGCGAGAGATTGCGCCACCCACGGTCGCCAAC
>JBCCRW010000205.1:0-10272 GCA_039201055.1 Planctomycetota bacterium
GCGGCATGCCTTGGTCGTCGATCAAGACATTGGCCGGCTTCAGATCCCGGTGGATGATGCCGTGCCGATGCGCATGGGCCGCCGCTTGGGCGATCTGCATCGCAATCTCGGCACTCCGCCGGGCCGACAACGGCCCGTTGGCAAGCAATGCTGCCAAGCTATTTCCCGCGACGTAGGCCATGGTGAAGTAGGGGCGTCCCTCATGGCTTCCGACATCGTAGACCGGAACGATCCCGGGGTGATCCAGCGATGCCGCAGCCCGAGCTTCGTTGGCGAATCGCTTGCGGGACAATTCCGTTTGACCTTCGGAATCCAAGATCATCTTGAGGGCAACGGTCCGGTCAAGTTCCGCATGTTTGGCCTTGTAGACCACCCCCATCGAACCCCGAGCGATCTCATCAACCACCTCGTATTCGTCAATAAACTGAGCCTGCGACGGAAACACGGTGTCCCGACTGGGCAAGGCATCGACGCCCGTAAACTGGGAAGCGGTCGAAGAGGCGTTCGGGGCGACCGTGGGTGCATCGAGTGACGCATCCTTGGCATCGGCGGGATCTTCAACCCATGAGTCGTTCATGGCTGTTTATGGCTGGTTTCCGGGTCCGCAAATCGTCTTCTTTTTGCTTCAAGATGCAAAACGTAGGGGAGCGAATATCCAGCGGCAACAGGCAACGCGTCGAAGGCCATTGGGAAACGAAGTGACGCCAAGGCGATGGGTCAAAGGCCATCGATTTTGTGGCCGAGCAAGTGGCAAAATCGCTGATTTTGGCGTTTGAAACACGACACATGAAATGTCAGTGAATTTTTGCCGTGCATCGTATTTCCAAGCTGGCTCCCCTCACTCATGAGGAACGAAGGGGAGAGGGGTCGGGGGTGGCCTGGCGCACGAGTGTTAAAGATCGCAAAAAAGTGGCGCGCATTTTTGCTGTGCTACAAGACCAATTTGCTATTGAAGCGGTCGCAAATCCTTTGGTTTCGATGCTGTGACTGAAAAACTTTTCGGCAAAATACTCAAATACGAGCGGACATTTTTAAACAGTCGATCTTTGCCTAGCTTGCCTAATTCCGACTCAGTGCGCCAGGCCAGGTCGGGGGTGAGGGGCTCTTGAAAGACCTCTAATCCTTCATTTCGAACCCAAGCCCACCAAGTCGTTTCACGACGACTTTGTAAAGTCGTTCTGGCGTGAGACGGTTGTCACCGGATGATTCCAGGTCGGCGGACACCTTTTCGAGCACACCGTTGGTCACCTCGACCTTCGATCCCTTCGCGAGTTGGTTGCCATCAACCTTTGCAAACGCGACTCGCGCCTTTCGCGAACCGTCAAGAAACTCGATCGCATGTTTCGAAAGAGCCGATAGGTTCTTGACATCCGCGACAATGAAACCTCCTTCAATACAAATAACTGCCGTGATGTTCTTTTGATCGATACTAAATTGCATCGATCGCTTGCCAACTAAGTCCTGCACAAGCACCAAGTGCTTTGGCTGGACGACCGTCAGGACCTGCAACATCAATTGCTCATCCAGGTGCCAGGTTCCGGGCCGGTCGCCGGGGACCATGTGGCCAGCTTGCTTTAGCTTCGCTTGCGCTTTTTGAATTTGTGCGTCGTTGAAGCGGGTCAAATCCAGATCGAGGCCGGGAACCTTTTGGGCATGCAGGAATATGGCGATCGCTGCAAATTCGTCATCCGAGAGCTTCGTTTTCTTCATGGGCATGAAATCGATGTCGCTTATTCCGTGATCCAGTTCCAAGCGTCCGATGCGCCATCAATCCCTCCAACGACACCTCGCATGATTCCGTCACTGGCGGCATCGGACGCTCGCTGAGTTCGCGTGCGGTCATTTCCGAGTGATTCTCGCCAATATCGAATTCCGTTTCGCTGTCCCGACAATGGGCTCGTGGTGTCCCGATCATCGGTACCGAGATAATCATAGCCGGGACCCTCATTATGGTAGTTTCCAAGATATCCGGCCGCGTCATGCACGGCTCCGTGATAACCAACGGCGGAATCGTTGCCGTCATAAGAGGCATTACCGGGTCCAACCAAGCCACCTGTCGGATTCAAGAGTGCTCCGAAAACAGGATCCATACCGAACGCGTCGCCAACAAACTTTCCGGAACGCAGTTGCGAGGTGCTTCCCATAAAGTCGTCATGGAAAAATTCATTGATTCCAGGGACGGGGTCGTTGCCGTTTTCCTGTCCGATTCTTCGTTGTTCGGCGAGCCTTGTTTGATAGGTTTGCCAATCACCTTGCATTTTCTCAAGCGACTGCCCGCGTTCGGATGCGACGATCGCAAGAGCATCTTGAACGACTGGATTGTCAGGTTGGTCGCGGTTGGCCCAGAGAATATTCATGGCTTCTCGGAGGATCTCGGAATCCGCACCCTGAATTTCTTCGCCGATGATGGCTTGAAGATTTGCGTCCTCAAATAACGCGGAAACATTCGCCGCCCCACCGCCTCCTCCGCCACCACCACCGCCGGATTCTCCGATGAGGACTGTTGGACAACCCACGCTGATGATTCCTCCGTGGACGGTGGGGTCGCCCATTCTTGCGGCCGGCTTCATCCCGATCAGCACCGTCGGGGATCCCATCGCGATCATGTCTGGCGGGCCGACGCACGTGCACATGTCTCCCATCCGAGCCGCCGGCATCATCCCAATCAGCACGGTTGGTTCGCCAATCGTGATCGGACCGCCGACATGAGGAATGGGCGGTGTGCCCGGAGTGACCATCGGACATACGTGCATATCGCCGATACGGGCAGCCGGTTTCATAAAAAATTCCCGAGGCGGGAAGCTTCACGCCCCCTAAGTCGCGTCGCAAAGCAGTTTTCGCACAGACCGCCTAATTGTTTCGTCAGAAATCTAGGAATTCTTTCCGATTCTTGGCGGGCGCATCTAAGCCGAGTTCACCGATCTTCCGAGAAGCTCCATCGTAACCACGGCCTTGCTCGCACCTGCAAGCCACCTGCTTTTGTAGAACGCCGCGTATACGGAGCGTTTGGCGGCGTCAAAATTTGAAAAATTTTGGGAAAGGTAAAAGCAGCGTGATTCGTGCTCGGCACTGCCGCGATACACAACCGCCACGCGGCCAAGATGCACGTCGAACGACCGACATTCGGCGGAGCTGCGCAAATCTCTGAGGGATTTCGGGCGTTTGCACTAACCAGCCTTGCTTAGCAACCGGACAACCCCTCTACTGGTTGGCCCCGCTCGGCCATTTTGGACGGGTGCTATTTGCCCCGTGCAAAAACCCAAGACTAGTCCCGCCACCTAAGCCCCCGCTTCGAATGAATCGAAAACGCCGCGGTTTGACACCCAGACTCCGTTCACGTCGGCGAATCGCCGAGCAACTCGAGCCTCGAAGAGTCCTCAACGCGGATCCATTTACCGAGATTGAAGCGTTGACAGGCGACGTTGTTGGCGTCGACGTATCCGATTTCTACGACGGTGTCGGCGATTCGACGCCTACCCTAAGCGGTGATTCCGTCGGCAACCTTTTTCTGCCTGAAAGCCTCGGTCTTCCGCCGTTAGAGCAAAGCGGAAGGTTTTTTGTGGTGGCCGGTGAGGAGGGTGCCTCGACGCTCCGTGTTGAACTCGAAATCGACGGCGAATCGAAAGAAATTCCGATTCACTTCGATTCCGGTTACAGCCAACGTGGTGAAGGAGCAGTCACCTTCGGAAACGATCCGCTTGACGCGCTCCGAGTTTCACGACGCTTGGCACATTTGGGATTCCGCACTCAGGTCGGTGATTCGCTTGAGCTAGCAACGGAATTCGATAGCGAGCTGAGACGGGCGATCGGTGTCTTTAACGCCGCCGCAACCGGCTTACCAGCGTATCAAAGCAACGCGATTCGTCGGGATCTGATCAATGCACCGGAGGCACCGCGGTGGGTTGAACTGGATGTTGCCGAGATCAATCAAAGCTCCGATGGCATTTTCGTCCACACCAACCTCGACGGATCACCACAGTCCGAAAGGTTTATCTCCAATCGCTGGCAGCAGCTTTATGATATTCCCGGTGGAACCGTCGAGTACCTCCAGGACGACCCGACTGCCAGTGCGCTTGTCGCCGTTCAGGATCGACTCGAATGGCGTCGCGGCAGTTTGCCGGGTGGGGGCGCCGTCTCGGGCAACGAGGAGACCGGCGACCATCACGGCGGTCTCGAAATCGATTTCGAAACGGCAGCCGGTCCGACGACAGAAATTCCGTTTTTTGCGACACGGGCAATCAATGGCGTTGACTACCCGGTCGGCCCCGGCGGGACGCTGATTTTCTTAAGCGGCAGTACGTACTTGGCGGCCGCCGAGGGCGACCTTCCCATCGAAAGTGCCGTCCAGGTGCGCAACCCCGCGTCACCACAAGGCCCACAATCGTTGTGGGAAAACCGACCGGTGCTTGCCGCAACCGCACCGTTTTTGCAGGACAACGTTTCGGCCGGCTATGACCTTGGGCGAGTCCGGCGGCAAATCGAAGCGCTGTTGAATGCCAAGCCGACCGAATCAGAAACGTCGTTCGTGCAAACGATCTGGCACAACGACCCAAGAACCTGGATCGATCCGATTTCCGGAGACTGGAACGGCGACGGTATGTCAGGCCCGGTTCAGTTTTCCCCGAATGAAAACGGGGTCTTTCAGGTCGATCTGGTTCCGCCGGTGCGCGGTGGCGTGGTGGAGCCCATCGAAGCGGAGACTCTCGCGTTGGGAGCCGAATCCATCGCAAATTTTCTGGGTCAATTGGAAACGACCGGATCACTGGACCAGTCGATCTCGTGGATCGGTTCGACCGGTGGAACTTGGCTCCCGATCGAGGAAACGTATCGCCGCGGTGTCACGGACGCGATCGGTGATTTGCTGACCGGTGACACACCCGTAACGACGTCACAGTTGGTTGAAGCGCTGCGATCCGCCGGCGGATGGTCCGACGGTTTGAACGTCAGTGTGGACTATGCCGCCGTGACGGGCGGACGCTACCTGACGACGGAGTCCGATGAAGTCCGGTTCACGACGCGAATCAGCGGAGAGCGGACCGTCTCCTCCGCGGCCGTCGACCTCGACGAGATCTTCGCGGACGCCAACGTGCACTTCCCCGAGTCGATGTTGGTAAATGTCACGTCGCGGGTCGAGATGGAGCTGGAGATTGGCTACGACCCGATTGTTGGGGACTTTTTCTTTGACCTGCGTGATCTCGAAGCATCGATCGGCGTGGACCAAACCGATCTTCAATTTCCCGTGCACGTCGGCGTGTTGGGAACGCAGGCAAGCCAGGCCTTTGTCGACCTTGATTTGTCATGGTCGGTTGAAACGGCGTCCGAACACGTGGACTCTCGGCACCGGCTTCACGGCCAGTCACTTGAACAGGGACTCACCGTCGAGGAACTGGTCAACATTTCGGTTCGCCGAAACGAAGCCATTGCGGAGATGCCGCTTGCCGCAATGCTGGGCACCTTTGACACCGCCGGCACCGACCCGAAGCTCTTCGCGAACGACTGGGATCTTCTTGACGAGGATGCCGGGTTATGGCTGGGTACCGAATTCGACACCCTCGACCCGTTCCGAAATCTGACCGCCGATGAAGTCCTGGACATGCTGGAGCAAACCACGGACTTCATCGGAGACCGCGTGGGTTTGTTGGGCGATCCCGTCGATATTCCTTTCATCAAAGGTTGGACCACCGAGGGTTTGTTCGCACCCGAAGCGACCATTCGGTTGGAACTGCTCAACGATGTAACGAACGCATCGAATAAGCCGAATTTTAAGACGCTCCAGGAACTTCCCGGTCTGCTTGGGGAGCGACTCACCACGCTCGACTACGACCCGGCGACCTCTGAGTTCTGGATGGACCTGGATTTGGAAAGCCAGGCAGTTGATCTGCACGAACCTTTAAACCTCATCACACGGCACTTCGATCCGCTGGGCGGAAATCTACTTCCCGACCATTTGGAAATGCCGCTGATGTTCCCCAAGACCAGCCACTTTGCTTCCAGCGAGGCCCGCACGCATACCGACTTTCGGTTCGGGATCGAGGTCATTCACAGCGACGGCCCCACGCAGCCGGATCACTTCTTTGTTGAAGATTCAGTCATTCGCGGACAGGTCAATCTGGACACCTCGAACATCACGATGACGGGGCAATACGGATTGCTCGACGTGCAAAGCCACTCGGCGATCGGGTCCTCCGATTTTCACGTCGAGTCTTCCGGTTTGGAGGGACGCTGGCGGGTCGATCAGTCGCCAACGGTTACGGTGTTGCCGGGCGGGCAGGCAAATTTCGAGCTGCGCAACTTCAAACCGGCCGGAAACGAATTCACCGTCGACGGCGACGACACGGCGTACTTCACGTGGACGGACCTGTCGGATCTGGACACCCGCGACTTGATCGTGCCGGAGGAGTTCGTTTGCTATCAACACGTCGAGTTCATGGACTTGGCGTCCGCATTTCGCGGCGCGACGGATAAACTCGTCGAAGCGCTCGATCATGAAAAAGTCGATGACGAACTCCCGGTCATCGGCTCGAAAGTGGATGAGATCAAGGTCTTTGCGGACAGACTGAATCAGTTCGCGACCCAACTGGAGTCGGCCCCGGAAGTCACGATTGGCGCGTTCGAAGATTTGATCGAATCGGGGATTCGCGAAATCTTGGATTTGCAATCCTCGCGTGGCGAATCGGTGGATGCGGTCTTGCACGTGTCTTGCGACCAAATCGAAATCGATTTGAACATCGTGGACCAATTGATCGACCGCACCGATTCGATCGCCGTCGATGTGCTTGGCTATCCGCTGGTCGGCGGGACGGCGCAGACTCAATCGGTGATGACGACGGACTTGATCTTCGGTGTCGATATCAGCGACACCGACAATCTGCGAAGCTACATCGAGGACGATTCGCAATCCCTGGTGACGTTGCGTTCCTTCTCCGATGCAATCAATGGTGAAGTCCGGCTGGGGCCACTTGGCGTCACCGTGGCCGGCGGACGCATGGCGCTTGACGCCGACGGACTGGGGCCGAGCACGGATCCCGCGACGTTCCTGTTCTCGGTGAATCCGGGAACGAACGGACGCCACTACGGACCGGATTACGCGAACTTCGGCCCGACGCTCGACATCACGGGAGCCGCCGGAACGCAGTTACCGCTCTACTACCCCGACGCAAATTCGCCGATGGGCGGGACCGACCTGGACGATGGCGATCCGCCGGACGGGGACGACGACAATTATCCCGAAAACCAAGTGGTGTTCCTGGTCGACGATCTCGGACAGCCGCTCAGCGGCCCCGGATTGGTCGAATACCCGCCGTTTGAATCGTTGATCACCGACCTCAATTTGCTCGATCAGCTTGCCGAAGGTGTGCAGCAGTTGCTTGGACGCTTCGGTGATGCCCTTGGCGCTGATTGGGGCCAAATGCGCCTGCCGTTGATCGGCGATAGCCTCGGCAGCGTCGCCGACTTCGTCGACGATGTCGAAGGGGCGATCGACCAACAATTGCAGAGCCTCGCGGACCAAGCCATCTTCACCGTCCGGCAGGCGTTGTACGACGGATTTATCGCCGCCGGTCTACAGCCGCAGGACATCAATGGTTCCGCCGACGATGGTCAGGCGGACGGAATCGAAGACGCTTACGACATCATCGCCAGAAACTCGGATGAACACATCGAGTTCGAAGTCGTCTTATCGCGGATCGATCCGGAACTCGCCGACCCCATTCACTTTGATTTGGGACTTCCGAATTTGGGCTTCGAGGTCAACGCGGATGTCGAGGTGCATTCCGAGTTGGACTTCACCTGGAACCTCGGTTTCGGCGTGAGCGAAAACGATGGTTTCTACCTTTTGCACGACGACGCGAGCGACGAATTTGACGCGTCGTTCGATGTCACGATTCCCGGCGCGATGATTGATGCGCAATTCGGTTTTCTAAAGGCCAAAGCCCGCGACAATCCCACTTCACCGTCGGCGTTAAACCTCGACACGACCATCGACCTCGTCGACCCAACCCCCGGCGACGACAAAATTCGGCTATCCGAATTGCTTTCACCGAATGCCTGGGACATCACTTACTCCGGCGACGCCAATGTCAATTTATTGCTTGAAAGCGACTTTGGCAGCGACTCATTCCCGTCGATTGAATCGGGCTTCCGGATCCATTGGCCGATTTTCTCGAGCGATACCAGCGAAGGTGATCTGACCATTGAATTCACGGATGCGTCCATCGACTTGGGCGGATTGGTCAGCGAGATCGTCGGGCCGATTTTGCAACAAGCCGAAACCATTCTGAAACCGATTCGGCCGTTGATCGATGTCATCCTGACCGAGATCCCCGTGCTCACGGATTTCCCCGAGTTGGTGCATTCGCTCGGGTGCAACGACGCGGGCAATAGTATCGAAATCGCCGATCTGATGAGCTGCGCTCTCTCGGGTACCCCGTGGGGATTGGTGTTCGACACGGTGCTGCAGGTCGATGATCTGACTCGGAAATTGCAATTGACCGGTGGGAGTGTCAAATACGGCCTGGGTGACTACCAATTGGTTGGACCGGGAACGGGCACGGATCCGCGTCACGTCGGATTCGATCCAAGCGAGGTCAATCTCAACCTGCCTTCGATCGATGTCGGTGCGGCATTGGATTCTTTGCTGTCTTCAACGAGTGGTTCGGCTTCGCAAACCGTCGAATTGCTGCAGCTTGGAATGCAGAACCAGGGCGGGGACAAGGGCCGCGGATTGATCTTTCCAATTCTGGAAAATCCGGCGACCGGTTTTGGATTGTTGCTTGGTCAAAATCCAACGCTTGTCATGTTCGATCTGCCGAAGTTGGCTGGTAAGGGGAGCTTGCCGAAGATCGATTTACAAATTGCGGGTTTGTTGAGCGCGCAGCTTGAGGCGAGCTACGAGTATGCCTTTGATGTTGACCTGGGGTATGACACAAAGGGCTTGGTCGAATTTGCAAATGGCGGTCCGGCATCCAGTCTGATCAATGGCCTTTTCTTGACCGGCCACGATGAAGCAGGGCGAGACAAACCCGAAGCCATGCTGGACTTTAATCTTGACGTCGGTGGCGGTGGCGGCATCAATCTTCCTGTTGGAGTGAAAATCGTTGAGGCCGAAGCGCGAGCTCACATACGGACGGAAGATCAATCGGGCAATCGGCGTCCCTTAACCTTGAATCTTCGCGGAGGTGATTCGGAAGGCAAAGTTCGCTTCACCGAAATGGCGAATCGACTTCAGGCCAATGGTTACAACCCGATGTCCCTGTTCACGGCGGAAGGACGCATCGTGGGAAGCTTTGAGGCCAGCCTGTGGGCAGGATTTGAAGCGCAGGTCCCGGACGGTTTCGAAACCCGCGAAAAATGCTGGAAGGTGTTCGGCAAAAAGAAATGCACGACCTACCCGGACCTTTCCAAGCCACTGTTTAAGACGGTCCGTACGACGCTTTATGGCGAAAAGGTCTGGAAGACGGATCCGGTCACCATTTTGGATCTCTATTCGCTGAACGTGGGTAGTGAAGAAGAACCCAACGAATTGGCAAGTAAAGACGGGAATCTACTGCGTTTGAACGTTGGCCCGCGGGCTTATGAACGGAAAACCATCGGTCAAGATGATCCAACCGCGGACGGCGCCATTGTCGATGGCACAGAACGCTATGTGATTTCGATGGATGCGGATGACATCATCATCAAGTTTGCGGGGCTTGAGCAGCGGATTCCCGCCTCCGGCATTCAGCAAATCGTCGGGGACTTCGGTGCCGCCGCCGACCGATTGTATGTCGATGAATCCGTGAGTCTACCTGTCGATGTATCCGGCGGGGACGGTGAAGACAGGCTTGAGTATCACGGTACCTCCACCGCCACGCTCCGTGGTGACGGTGGCGCGGACATCATCAAGGGTGGCAATCAGAATGACATCCTCGAAGGCGGAAGCGGAACCGATCAAATCGAGGGGCGTGATGGGAACGACATCATCCGCGGGGGATCTGCTTCCGACGTCCTACGCGGCGGCAAAGGCAACGACACCATCGACGGCGACAGCGGAAGCGATCGCATCGAGGGCGGCCAAGGAATCAATACGCTACGCGGCGGAACCGGCAACGACGAGATCGTCGGTGGTGACGACGGCGAAACCATCGAAGGCGGTTCGGGAGACGACCGTATTTTCGGAAATGGCGGCGGCGACACGATCCGCGGCGATGACGGCGAGGACTTCATCAACGGCGGCGAAGGCTCCGACAACATCGATGGCGGCGATGACAACGACCGCATCGAAGTCGGCACCGA
>JBCCRW010000206.1:0-10241 GCA_039201055.1 Planctomycetota bacterium
CGCCGGGCGTCGCCACCGCGCTGCCGGTCATTCCCGATGATCAAACATCGGCAGCGGCAAAGAAACCAAACGACGAAAAGAAACCAAACGACGAAAAGAAACCAAACGACGAAAAGAAACCAAACGACGAAGAAAAACCAAGCGACGAGAAGAAATCCGTCCTCACCGTCAAACCCGCCGACCTCAGCCCGCTGGCGAATGTCGATCTGTCCGTTTGGGCGACGCGCTTGTCGTCGTCACGTTACGAGGTGCGCCAATTGGCCGCCCAGCGTTTGCGAAATGCGGACAAGCGCGCCATCAAGCCGCTTGTCAACGCCATCGACACGGGTGATTTGGAAACCATCGAATTGGCCACCGATATCCTGTCGACCCTGGCAGTTCGCTATCCGCCCAAACAGGACGGCGGCGCCTTTGCGGAACTCGAACGCATGGCCACGCAGAGTATTGGCACCACGGCCGATCGCAGCGGAGCGGCGATTCGCTCGGTTCGCGTCCATCGCGCCGGCCTGGCTGAATCCGCATTGGTCGACTCCGGTGCGCGCACCGGCCGCGGCACGTTGTTGATCAAGTCCAGCGTGACACTTCCGGAGTACTTGATGCATGTCACGGATTCCTTTCCGAGCCAGCCCGGCGCCCTGGATTGGTTTGAATGGCTGGATCGAATTCGCAGCGTGTTGGTCACCGGTGACGCCATCAATCCCGATGTGCTGGCCGGCGTGGCCAAGATTCCCAACCTGCGGCGTTTGGTGTTGGCCGACGGAACCGCCGACGTGGCAACGTTGAAAGCACTGCAGTCCGCCACGAAACTGCAAAATTTGGAATTCCAGTATGTCCGCATGGACGACGCGGCGATTGAAACGCTGGTCGCATTGCCCATGCGGGAATCGCTGTCGGTCATCGGCACGGGCATTTCCGTCGCCGGCGGACAGCGAATCGCCAAGGGTGTCGTGGGGTTGGAATACGAATTCAAACGTGGCGGCTATTTGGGCGTGATGTGCCGCCCGGGCGGCCAGTGTGAGGTGTCCGATGTGACGCCCGGATCGGGCGCCCAACGCGCCGGGCTCCAGTCCCTCGACATTATCACTCGGGTCAATGACACTCCGGTCGCGTCGTTCAACGATCTAAAAAATGCCGTGTCGTCTTTTGACCCCGGCCAGGACATTCGCGTCCGCTACATTCGCGACGGTGCGGTTCGGGAAACCACGATGACACTGGGTCGCCAAATTCCCGCCGGCCAATCTCGCGACCCGTTTCGACGCAACTGATGCCCGCAAGCGGCTCCCGAACCAAGCAACCGAAGTCCGAAGAACGCTTTGCCGGACTTTCCTATTCGGCGGACTTTGAAAAGCCCGATTGGCGAACGTCCACGCGGCAATCTCTGGTGCAATGGTTTGCTTCCAATGCCCGGACGATGCCGTGGCGCAGCGACCCGACGCCCTATCACGTTTGGGTCAGCGAGATCATGCTGCAGCAAACGCAGGTTGCCACGGTCATCCCGTACTTCGAACGTTTTGTCCGGCGGTTCCCGGATGTCCGTTCGTTGGCGGAGGCGCCCATCGACGAATTATTGGGCATGTGGGAGGGACTGGGCTACTATCGTCGGGCACGATCGATGCACGCGGCGGCGCAAGAAATTGTCGATCGTTTCGACGGGACGTTCCCCAGCCAGCCCGACGATGTGCTGTCGCTACCGGGAATCGGTCGCTACACCATGGGCGCGATTTTGTCGATTTCGGCCGACCAGCGGCTGCCCATTTTGGAAGGCAATACCGTGCGCGTGTTCGCCCGCTGGATCGGGCTGCAAGAACCCACCGGGGACCGCATCAGCAACGAATTGTTGTGGCACGTCGCGACGATGCTGATTTCGGACCTGCCGGAACCCGATCAAAAGCGGCCCGATCGGAATCGGCAAAATCGGAGTCGGCAAAACCCGAATCGGCAAAATCGAAATCAGCGAAGTGAGACAAGCTCAGACGCAGGTCCGGATGAGGCAGATCCGCGTGAGGCTCGTGCCGGGATCATCAATCAAGCCGCCATGGAATTGGGGGCGCTAATTTGCCGCCCCAAGACGCCCGCTTGCCCCGCTTGCCCCATGGCCACGTGTTGCCGAGCCCACTTGGATGGCCAGGTGGATGTGATTCCAGGCAAGGTCAAGAAAATTCAATACCAGGACCGTAATGAATTTGCCTTTGTGATCCGGCACCCCAAACGCAATGCATTCTTGATGCGTCGCCGCGGTCCGGATGAACGGTGGGCCGGGCTGTGGGATTGGCCCCGGCCGCTTGATCGCGTCTTTGCCGGTGCCGATGAAGCCGGCCGGGCGGTCGTCGACGAACTGGGGTTTGATTTACGCGTCGGCAAGCGCTTGCACCGGATCAAACACGGCGTGACCAAATATCGAATTCGCTTGGATGTCCACGAGGCCGAATTGGCCGCGCCGCCGCCCCGGCTGGCCGCGCCGTGGAAGTGGTGCCCGGCCGGCCAAGCGACATCCTTGGCAATGCCCGTCACCGCTCGGCAAATTTGGGAGAAGATTCACGGCTCCGCCGCTGCCGAATCCGCTTCGAAGGCGTGAATGCCAAGCGTTTGCACACCGAATGCCAAACGCTGCAGCTCGCTGGCCAGGTCCACATTGACAACGGCCACGTCACCGGGCAAACGCAAAGTCGTCGGTGCAAAGTTCAAAATGCCGCGAACGCCCGCGCCCACCAATTCCGCCGCGACTTCGATCGCCGATTCGGCCGGCACCGCAAGGATCGCGAGATCGCTGGGCCGCTGCCGCAAAATTTCCAGCAGGTTGGCCGCGTCTTCGACCGTCGCACCGCCCACGCGGCCGCCGATTCGTGTCGGGTCGCGGTCCAGGGCCGCCGCCAAACGAAATCCCAAACGTTCGAAGCCGCGATAACGCAGTAGCGCGTTGCCCAGCGAACCGACGCCCACCAGAACGACGTTCCAAACCACGCCGGCGCCCAACACGCGGCCGATCTGTTCGACCAGTGCATGCGTGTCGTAGCCCACACCGCGACGGCCGCTGGAACCGATTTCACGAAGATCGCGTCGCACGACCGTGGGCGTCACGTTGACCAATTCGCCCAACTGCTTCGAATTGATCGATGCAACCTCCTGTTCGATCAAGCGATGCAGTTCGCGAAAATAAAGACTCAGCCGGCCCACCGCCGGGGTCGGTAACGAATCGGATTGTGGGTGCATCGGAATCCTCCAGCCTCATGCTAACGCGCTGGCGGCGGTCGCGTTTGCGGGAAACTTGCATTGAGCTTGCCGACAAGGATTCCGGCGTGCTAGGTGAAATGTTGACAGTTCGATTCGGGCGAAGGGCGGTAAAACCGATTGACCTCGAAACATTCGATGCACATTCCCGTTCGGATCCACCAACCGGCCCCCGTTTGATGTCGGCCCATTCCGCTACCGCCGATCCACCGTTTGTGTTTTCGCCCGACTCGGCATCGCCGATCGGTGGGCCGCACGTCGACTCGACTCGCCGCGAGATCGCGGCGCTTGTTCGCGAGGTCGCGGCGGCATCACGCGTCTCCCATTCCGGCGGCAAGACGCCGAAGGAATTCGCCGATCTGCTGGTGACCCGGACCGCCGCCGCATTGGCCGCCGGTGGCGTGCTGTTATGGCGTTACGAATCGACCTCGCAGACCGATGCCGACCACTTTGAAGTCATCGCCCGCTGCGGCGCGATCACCGACGCTTCGTTTTCCACCGCGGCCGCCGAGTCGCACGTCCATTTGTTGGCCCAGGTCGTTGCCGGCGGGCAACCGGTGGTCGTCCCGCCATCGCCGGAAAGTGCATGGGGTGATAGCGATTCCGATCAAGGCGTTTCCGATCACGGTGTTTCCGATCACGGCGATGGCCGCAATCCGGCAGCCGTTCCCGCGGCCATCGTGCCGGTGCCGCTGCCGGGTGGCCTTGGCGTCAGCGGAATGGGTATCGCCATTGGCGAAACGGGTAACGCCGTTAGCGAAACGGGTATCGCCGTCGGCTATGTGTTGGAGGCCTTTGTGGCGGCCGGCGGTGGCGTCGGCGTGCAACGCGGCTACCTGCGTTTCGTCGCTCAAATGGCGGATCTGGCCGGCGTCTTCTTCTCCGGCGATCACACCCGGCGTCTGGTTCGATGTCAGCATTGGGCCGACGTCGGCGACAAACTGCTGGATACACTCCAGACGCATCAATCGGCGGCTTCGCTACGCGAGCAATTTGTCGATTTGACGGCCGAAACATTTGGATGCACCCGAGTTGCTTGGTGCGGCCGGGACGCCACCGGTGCGGTGCCGCGAGTGATGGCGGTCAGCCACTGCGAAAAGATCGATCATTCGACGCCCCAGATCCGAAACTGGATCGAAATGCTGGCGGACATTTCACGGCCGTCAAAAGATGGCCCAGCGGAAACCACCCGGGTCCTCCCGTCGCCGGACCACCGCCACTTCTTGATTTTGGAATCGGCGGCGCCGGATGACGCGGCCACTCGGGCGCTGCGGCGACTTTGGCGGCACGCTTTGGAACTGCACAACGCGGCCCGGCGCGTCGATGCCTTGCCGCTGGGGCGGTTGCTGGCCAAGCGTTCGCGTCCCAAAACCGCGACCCGCTGGGCGTCGGTGATTTGCGGCGTCGTGATCGTCATGCTGGTCGCCGCCGGACTTCCGATGCCCAACCATTTGATGGTGCCCATGACTTTGCGACCGGCACAATCGCAAACCGTTTATTGCACCCGAGATGCGATCGTTCGCGACGTGTTTGTCAAACACGATCAACCGGTCACCGCCGGGCAGCCGCTGCTGCGATTGGAAGATCCGGGTTTGGCGGATGAAAAACTAAGCAGCCTGTGTCGGCGGGATGTGCTGGAAGATGAACTGGCATCGCTGTCCCAGCGTCTTTTGGACCCCGCCGTCGATCGCACCGCTCGCGAAGAAATCCATCGTCAACGTCGGCGGATCCGAACTCAAATCGCGGCCGTCGAAACGCGGCTGCAAACGCTATCGCGAATCGAGGCCGATCTCACCTTGACGGCCACCGGTGATGGAGTCGTCGATGCCTGGCAAATCGATTCGTCTTTTCTTGGCAAACCGCTGCGACGCGGCGAATTGTTGCTGCGAATCGTCCGGCACGATTCGGATTGGATCGCGTCGACCGAGATCCAGCCGCGTGACCTGGATGACGTCGCCGGTGCGCGTGATCGAGGCGAACTTTCGGCGCGGCTGTGCGTCGCCGGTTCGCACCTGGAAGCACGCGTCGTCGAAGTCAACCGATTGCTACCGATCTCGCGGCCACCGGCTTCTTCGCCGGCGCGCGATCAAGCGTCCGGGCAAAGCGGTGGCCTCCCACCACGCGTCGCAAGACTTGAATTTCGTCTTCAGGCGGACCAGCTTCCCGGCGATGGTTTGTGGCGTGACGGGGCCGGCGGGACGGCCTACGTGCGGTGCGGAAACGAATCGATGATCCGCTGGATTTGGGGCGATGCGATCGATTGGACCCGCGCCCGCGCTCGACTGCTGATCGCCCCCTGGGATTCGGAACCTGCACCATGAACGATTTGGCAACAACAAAACATCTGGCAACGACAAAACAACTGGCAACGACAAAACATCTGGCAACGGCGGCTTTCACGCTGACGCTGTTTTGGCTGGGGCTTGGGCCACTGGGCATTCCCGCGACCACTTACGGCGATTCGCCCGTTGACGCGACATCCCGCGATCCGCTTGTCATCAATTCGGTCGCGGTACGCTATGCCAGCGAGGTCCGCGTACCGGCTTCGGCCACCGGTCGGATCCAAGCCGTGCGCGTACGTCCCAATCAAGCCGTTCGCGTCGGTGAAGCCATATTGCGGCTTGACGGTACGCAAATGGCGATCCAGCGACGTGCCGCAAACCTGCGTTTGACCAAGGCGCGGCGAGACGCCGCCGACACTCAGCGGATCGATTTTGCGCAACTGGCGCTCGACGAGGCCGAGAATGAATACCAGGACGCCCAAGCGGTCCAGCGCGACGCTCGCGGTGCAATCGCCAGTACGCGGATTCGCGGACTGCGGTTAAGTATCCAGCGCGCGAAATTGGGTGTCGCGGAGGCCGAAAAGGCGCGTTTGCAATCTCAGACCGACGTCGAACTTCGCCAAGCCGAATTGGAACTTTTGGATCAACAGATCGAAGACCTGCGTGTCGACGCGCCGATCGGTGGTGTGGCCATCGAAGTCAATCATGCCGCCGGCGAATGGGTCACCGCCGGCGAAGTGGTCGTCACGCTGGCGGAAATCTCGCGGCTGCGAGTGGACGCCTTGATCGATGCGAATGCCTGTCCACCGGACCTGTCCGGACAAACGTTTCGCGTTCGCTGGTCGGATCCGGTCGATGGCAAAACCCATTCCCTTTCGGGCACCATTGAATCCATCGATCCGCAGTTGGTGGGCGGCAAACAATACCGCTTACACGGGATCATCGAGAACCGAAAACGAACTCCAACAGCGCCCACAGCGGAAACTCAAGGCACACCGGATTGGTTGCTTCGCCCGGGCACACCCGTGCAGTTGCTGATCGATCGTGGCCGTCAAGAGACGCATCGCATTGGTCGACGGCTGGAAAACGTGCGGCCGTGAATCGAAGCGCCGTCGAATCGTCGGGTTTTCGCGAGGCGAACGGTCCCGCAAGGCTCGCGCCGCTCCGCGACGATCTGAGCGTCGTGCCCGACGCGCGTCGCGGCCACGTGCTGGTCATCGACGAAATCGCGGGGACGTTCTTTCGCGTTCATCGTCACGCGTGGAAGCGGCTGTGCCGTTCGGTCGGCAATTCCGCGCAAGCCGAAACGGCGCGGCAAAACGGTTTGCTCAAGGAGCGCGTCACCGCCGCCAAGGATTCCACCTGGAACCCATTGTCGATTCAAATCCCGTTGTTGCACACTGATTCGCTGGCTCGAGTCACCGGGAACGCGACGGCGGCACTGTGGACCCCCACGGCGATCGGTCTCGGGTGCATTCTGTGGTTTGTGTTGCTGGCCATGGTGCTTGGCGATACACCCCGTTTGCTGGCAACGCTGTCGGCAACCATGGGGCCCGCATCCCAGGTCAGCTCGCTGGGTTTGCTTTCGATTTTGTGGGTCACCAAGTTACTGCACGAATGGGGCCACGCGGTGGCGTGCGATCGGCTGGGCGCGACGCCCAAGACCGCCGGCGTGATGCTGTTTTTTGGTATCCCGTGTCCATACTGCGATGTGACCGACGCTTGGCGAATTCGATCGTCCATCGACCGCGCGTTGGTGATGCTGGCGGGAATCTATATCGAATGCTGGATCGCAATGATTGCCGCCGGCATTTGGCTGTGCAGCGAGGACGCTTGGTGGAGCCAACACGCGGCCAGCGTGATGGTGCTGTGCGGCATCAGCACGTGGGTCTTTAATGTCAATCCGTTGATGCGTTACGACGGATACTACGTGCTTTGTGACATCGTGGGCAGCACGGATCTGCGCCGCGACGCGCGACGAACATGGCTGGCGATGCTCGCGGCCCCGACGCGAATCATTCGCGACTCCGGGCGTTTTTCGTTGGTCCTGTATCACCTTGCCGCGACGATCTATCGCTGGATGCTCCTGGGCGGCATCGCCGCGATTTCGCTGGCCTACTTGGCCGCCTGGTCCCTGGGCCGAATGGCCATCCTGTTGCTTTTCGCACTGGTCATCGCGTTCATGATTCGTCGGCTCCGCAGTCTGGCCGCGCTGTGGCAACATGAGGGCAAATCGCTTTCGGGTGCCGGAACATCACGAGCGTTTCGGCGGCAAGCCGCGTTGAACCTTTTGGGTTGGATCTTGCTGGGGCTGATGGCGCTGGTTCCCTTGCCACGAGGGACGTCATTGACCGGCTGGATCGATGTGGAACCCGCGCAGGTCATTTATGCGGAATCGACCGGTATCCTTACGGGCTTTCCGGCAACCATGTACGCCCCCGTCGCCATTGGCGATGTGATTGCGGAACTTCGATCCGATGAACTCGATTTGCAACATTCCACCGTCCTGGCACGCCAAATGGAGACCGCGGTCGATCACGAAATTGAAGCCGAACGGGCGGTGGCCGACGATACCGCTGTGAATCGCCTGCGCGTGCTTGATCAGAAACTGCAATTCGACCGGGCGCGTTTGCGAGACCTGGATCGTCGCCGCGAGGGACTTTGCGCGCGGGCCAAAACGTCCGGTTACCTCTTGCCGGCGACGGGTTGGGGTGGGAATCGTTCTGGCTTGGAATCCAATGGGGAATTGGTTTCGGATCTTGAAACGGGACAGGTGATCGAGGCCGGTCAGGCGATTGCGATGATCGCAACGCCCGAACAGGCACGGCTGCGATTTCGATTGCCGGCAGCTGATCGCGACAACCTTTTGCCGGGAACCCCCGTTGCCTTCGCGACGCGATCGGGTCGCATCATGCACACGGAAATACTCTCGATTGCACCCGAGTATGCGGGTCGGCCCAGCGCCACGCTCGGGGTGGACGGTTTCTCGGTCCGGCAAGATGGATTTTTGGTCCAGTGCAAATTGCCGCGTGGCTTTTTGGACGGCGAGGATGCTGAAGCCGCAGCTCGCGCGAGCGATCGATGGCAGCGGCAATGGCGACAATCGGTGCCGGTGCGTTTGCGGGCCGCGCCGCTTAGCCTGGCGGCCCGTTTGTGGCGTGGTCTTCTGGCGGATCGATCCACCGGTGCGTTTCGTTGAATCGATGTCGCCTCTATTCCAGTCGGTACCATCACCCCATCCAACGCTGCTGCCGGTCGAACAATTGATGCAGCGTTTGGACCAGCGTTTTCAAAAACGCGGTGGCCCCGGTGGGCAGCATCGCAATAAGGTCAGCACCGCCGCGATCTTGGTGGATGGCGAAACGGGTTTGGTCGCCGAGGCCAACGAGAGTCGTTCACAACGCAGCAACCGTTCGATCGCCTGCCAACGGATGCGAAACCAAATGGCAACACGGCTGCGCACGCCATCGCCGCTATCGCAAGAGACACCCCGTCTGGATCCGCTGGAATGGGCTGCTCGCGATCGATTGAAGAAACTGCGATTCAAGATTTCGCAGCGGAATCATGATTTTGCAATCGCGGTGGCGTGCATCTTGAATGATTTTGTCGCCGCCGAGGGTAGCATTGCCGAAGTCGCCGAATTCTGGCGGGTCAGCAACAACCGCTTGCTTGAGCCCCTACGACAGCACCGCCCCGCGCTGGAGATCCTGCAGGAATATCGGCAGCAAAATGGATTGCATCCGCTACGTTAAGCTGACTGCAGGCTGCCCTGGATCGTCTAGGCCGCCTCCAGCCGTTCCCAAGCACCCGAGATTTGCGACGATGAAACCGAGATGCCTGCCGTTGATGCTGATGTTTCTGGCATGTGGACAAGCGTTTTCACAAGACCAAACCGACTTACGGAGCGACGTGCTACGCAAAGCCGGTCCGGGCTGGCAGGCCGGTCGCGACGCGTTCGAAAAGGACGGTATTTGGCAGGTCAAATGGGCCGATAATTTGTTGATCGAAATCACCATGGGCCGCCGCGGTGATCAATTGCTGATTACCGATCAACGTCGCATACGATTTGGATTGCCCCAAAAACGACCGCTCATCGTCGTCAAGCTTGTCGATACCAAAAAGGGCAGAATTCGCCTGGAAAAGCCAAGCGAAAATCCGGTTTGGAAACGCATCGGAGTCGAAGATTTGAAGTCGCGAGATGCCCAAACTCGATTGTTCCAGGTGACGTGCTGGGCGTGCAGTCCCTTTGCCCTGTTCGGCGCGCCACTGAAAACCATTTTTGAAGACGAGGGAACGATTGTCACGCGCTTTGAAAAGTCCAAGGATGACGACGGCGTCTACGTCATCGACTTCAAAATGAAGCAAGGCGTTGAATCCGACTTGCCCGGGACGCTATTCATGAAAGAAGTGGTCCCCTTCTTCATTTACCCGGCCGAATGCTCGCTCAAGCTGGATTCAAAACACAATTGGCGAGTGGTGTCGGCCGACTATAAACGCGAACAAACGCCGAAGAAAACCATCTACGATCATTTCGTCGTTGAATACAAAGACGATCGAACCTTTGTGGCAAAGGCGGGTACGGGTGACAGTCCCGAGGCCGCGAAAAAAATAAAAATCGAACGCTCCGTCAAGTATTTGCCCGAGTCGCCAAAGCCAGAAGAGTTTTCAATGGATTTTTACGATTTGGAAACGATCGAGAAGTAGCGCTTGGTTTCCGGTACCGGCGGCTAG
>JBCCRW010000207.1:0-10233 GCA_039201055.1 Planctomycetota bacterium
AGAAAACGCGATGCTAACCGATGCATCGCGAGCATGTGCACGGCACGCGAAATGCCAACCCCCGATCAAGACGAGGAGGCCGTACCGTGAAAAATCCGGGGTTAAACCACGTCGGCGAGTACAGCCGATCGCCCCAATTAAGTTCAACGGCTGCAATCACCCGGTCGCGACGAGATTCTCAATTGTCGAAACGCCCGACTTCGCGACTCGGGTGCATTGCTTGGTTCTGTTGCATGGAGCTAGTAGCTGTCCCAAGTCCAAGTCACGTTGCCATCCTTGTCGATCAGGAAGTACATACAGCCAACATCGGCAAACATCATTCGGTATTTACCCCATTCATAGTGATCGTCTGGCTTGTCCCAATCGTCTGGAAGAGTCTCTAAGCCGATGAATGGCCATTTCGCGCCGGGTGGATACGTAGTGGGGTGAATAGAATTGAGGGCGCAGATCAGTTCGTCATCCGGTCCACGCGGGTCATTTTGGGTGAAGAACGTCTCGCGTCCGATCTTCGTAGATTGTGTGGTGGGAAATAGGTGGCACTGGTAGTGGCCAGCCTGTTCAAAGACGTCCCAACTATCAGGGTATTCGTTCGTTCGGTATATATAACCCGATAGTTCTGAAACCGTAAAAGATGGATCCGGACATTGCTCTGCCGACAGTGGCGCGTCGAGGTCAATTGAACTCCATTCAACGTGGACTGAATCTTGATCGTACAAGCTGTCTGCGTCTTTGAAGAAGATCAACATGACGTCGTCGGGAATCTGTTGCGAAACAATATCACGCGAATCCTCGAAGCAAAATTGTGCGACAAACGTATACGGTTTTCCATCGTCATTTGGCCATGACTTGGTCAATTCACGGTGTGGTACCCCACCCAGCTTTGTCAAATATGGTTTCTCTGGCGGAGCGATGCTCCAAAGGAAAATATCTACCGGGACCGGCGGTCCCAGGTCTTGCGATTGCAGATATTGTTTGCGGACAAGCTCGATGTTGCATAAGTGAGCAGGGCTGGTGAGGATTTCCCCGTGTGGCTTCCACAAGTCGAGTGGATCGCCGGTCTTAGTTGTGTCGAATTGTCGTGGACCGCTTGTTTTCTTGAACGTCTCGATCGGGAAGATCTTTGCCCAATGATCAAAGTCGACCTTCGGATGCATCGTGGTGGATTTCATGGAGGTTTGCGACATCGCTTTATTGTGCGACGTTGAATCGCCCGGAATACAACCGGCAAGTGCAATCATCAGAGAAACAACGATGTATCGATTCATATCTGCAACAGAACGGCGACCGTCACCGGGCCGGGAAGGTTGATTGTCCATTGGAAAACGGCCGCAAGCCCGGCTCCAGCGCACGGTATGGTTCTGGCTCGTCCGCGTCATCGTACTTGTACTCAGCCCGGCGGTACTCGTACTCGTACTCGCTCCCCGATTCGGACACCGCATCGGCGCGAGCGATCAACCGAGTCAGCATCGAGACGATTCGCTTGAGCATCGTCTTGAGTTCGCGATGTCGGTCGGCGACCAAGCCGTCCGTTGCAGACAGCACGTCCTGGATTGCCGCACATTCGAGCGTTGAGCCACGTGCGATGTCGAGAAACCGATTGCGGTCTTTGAGACTGCGTTTGCCGTTGCCCTCGGCGATGTTCAATGGGATCGACTGGGCGGCGCGGAGCCATTGGTCACGGGCGTGGCGGTGGACACCGGCGAGCAATTTGGCGTCGGCGAACGAGGACGCAACATAGTCGATGGCGAGACGGTAAACATCGAGTCGGTCGTGGTCGAAGACGGGCTCAGTCTTGGCAGCTTCGATTCGAGTAGGAGTGCGAGTACCGGGCTGCGCCGTGAGTACGAGTACGATTTGATGCCAGAACGGCGGCGATCACCCGGTCGCCGCGAGCAACTCTCCATTTGAAAACGCGCCGTCGGCGACTCGGCGTGCATCGCATTGTTCTGCCTCTTTATCCCCTCACGATCAACTCCAATCGGGATAGTTTGCTCGAACATACAGACTGAATGAAATCTACGCGTGTGTCACCGTGGAGACATGGAACAAGTCGATTAGCAAGGTAGTCGCCAAATGTCACTGAGGGTGAGAACTCATAATGGACGTCATCGTTTGCGGCATCTGCATCTTCGCCGAGCGCAATGCTCCTTTGGAACTTTCCGTGTCCGTCAATTCCCTCAACGGTGTCTAGCAGACATCTTCGTGCCATGGGCGAGCTTTCAAAATCTATCGGCACCTCGAGGGCGACTATCGCATCAGTCACGCAATGCATCTTGCGGCATTGCCAATTCAATCTCTTCAGCTCAGATTTAGATTGATCTTCTACATCGCCCAATTTCGCCTGCCCCAACACCGCTTTTCGAACCTCGAAGTCCTTCCGCTTAAGATTTGCAATAACTGCGAAGTCAGCACCAAATCTCGATTCAGCCGAATTTGGACCACGGTCCGCAACGATTGTCGATTCAAACTCGACGTAGCCCTCGGGCCCATCGTAGGCAATACCATCAAGCCTAGCGAGAAACGCGGCAACATATGCAGGCTCCTGAGCGTAACGCTCGGGATTAAGACGAAGATGTGCAGCTTTTGTATGCGCCGTGATCGCGTCTCGGAGGTCGGGGTGCCAATCTATGAGTCGAGCCATATCTTAGGGATCAAGAGTTGTGTCGTCGCTATCGAAATGGCAGAACGAAGAAATCTACCCGCAGGTTGTTGGGGAGAATATGTGTTTTGTCGGATTCTACCGACTATGGTGGCTCGGTGTCGGACTTGTTCTCTGCGGCTTCCGATCTTTTTTCGACTTGTTCTCCCCGGCCGGCAGGGCCGGCTGGGCCACTTGTTCTCCTCGTCTTGGCTCAAACGACATCGCGCAGTAGCGAACGTTGGCGAGATTCCTGGCTCTCCGAACGGAAACATGACAGAGGGAATCGGCGTGATTCAGCCCTTTCGGTGTGCGGCGAGGGGTTGCTGTTGAATTGGGGCCGCCCGCGTTGAGGCTTTGTTTGGACGCTTTGCCTGTTTCCCAGGGCTTCGCCCTGGGCTTGCGTTGGGTCGGCCCCTTGGGCCTGTTGGGGCCGCCCACGTTCGTTTTTTGGGGCGTGCTGCTCATTCCCCAGGGCGAGGCACGGGACTGAGCTGAGGCAGGCCGCTTGCGCCTTTCGGGCAGCCCGCGTTGGGGCTTTGTTTGGACGCTTTGCTTGTTTCCCAGGGCTTCGCCCTGGGCTTGCGTGGGGTCGGCCCCTTGGGCCTGTTGGGGCCGCCGGACTCGTATCCGGGGCTATCCGATGCCGTGCCTGCGGCGCTCTGGCGGGATTCGCCTCGGAGAGGCGAGCTACTGATTTTGGATTCGCCTCGGAGAGGCGCGCGACTTTGTTTTGCCTTGGCGAGGCGAGGTCGTTTTGCACCGCTGAGTGCCGGCTATGTTTACGACGCCTCCGGAATCGACTCGGCTAACTCGGCGACCATTTCATTCTTGGCATCATACCTTTGGTAGCGCTTAATCCAGTCACGGGCCTCATCGTACTGTTTCTCATCAACCAAAACTTGAATCAAGGAAATCCACGACGCCGTCATTCCGTTCTTCACGGTGCGCTCTTCGCCAACCTTGTCGATCACCGCCTGAGTCGCCTTTTCTAACGCCTTGATGGCCTCTTTGGATTTCCCAAACGCTCGCATCACTTGGCCGACGCCGTTCAACGCCGCCAAATGATCGGGCTCGAGCGCCACCGCTTTGGCGAAGCATTTTTCGGCGTCTTCGGGCAGTCCGGAATTCAAACAAGCCCAGCCCAAGCCGTTCCATGAGTTGGCGTTCTTGGGATCGAGCTGAACAGCCGATTTGAATTTTTCAATGGACGCCGGCAAGTCGCGATTCCGCCACAGCCGCCAACCCTCACGAGACAATTTTTCCGGGTCTTCGTCGACGACTGGCGAATCGCCAGCGACTTTCGTGGAAGCTTGCCCCAGCAATTTGATCACCCGCTGATCAATAATTGCGTCACGATTTTGTTTTCGCTTGGCTAGTTGTTGTTCAAGTGCCTCGAGTTCTGCTTTGAGGCCCACGATCCGCGCCGCTTGAGCGTCGTATCGCAAGTCGAACAATTGCGCGACCGTTTCACGGATGGCCGCCTCCTGGAGTGCACCGTTTGGGGATGTCGGCTTATCCACGATCGACTGGCCGGCTCGCTCCTTCATCGCCCTGGCCTCGTCCTGCAGCAATTGCCGCTTTTCCATCAACACCCTCGCTTTCTCCGTCAGTTCCAACTCGGCAGCTCGCTGCGCTTCCAAGAGTTTTGCAAGTTCGAGTTCCTGCCTTTGAAGTTGTCGCATTGCGTCCGCCTCTTTCGCCTTGGCCGCGGCCACCTTGGCGGCCATCTCCTCGGCCAACTCCAACGCTCGCTTCGCTTCCGCGTCCGAAGGCGGGTCGGCGTTCACGGACGCCGGCAGCATGACAAGCGCGATCGACAAAACTCCAAGCCAGCCAGCTAATCCACGCATTTTCATCACAGGGAACTCCACAAGAAGATTGGAAACCAAGTTACAAGGAAGGAAAAGAACTACCATCGATCCGTTTGGATCTGGATATCGCCGATCGCATTTTCGATGCGATCCAGTTGCAGGGAAATCTCGTCGAAATCCGTTGCAGGCAAGACTTGCGAAGACGACGTCATCGAATCGGTCTCGAATTCGGCTTGATCGGTTGTCGTCGTCGCGTTCGCGTCTTCGATTTGATCGCCCGGTGATGTGCCCAGCCGGCCCAATTGAAACACAAGGAATAGTACCGAGATCGTCGCCAAACTGGCGAGCGTACCCAGGACAATGCGGCGCGGGTATGGACGCCCTGGAGCATCCGCAGCAACCATTTTGGCCGGTTCATTTGGCGACACCGGTTCAAGTGCGGAAATTGGCGTGATGTCCGAACCGTTCTTCGGAGCGGTCTGATACCCGGTTTCCAAATTCATTTCGGGCAAGGTCGGGTTGCGAAGCCGGGCCAGCAAGTCTTCGACATGTGTGGCCAGTTCCGTGGCGGATTGAAATCGATCGCACGGGTCTTTTTGAAGCAGCCGATTGACCATGGCGACAAACCCTTGGGGCAGGGAATCGCGAAGTTGATGCAAATCGCGATGCGGTTCATCAACGATGCGTCGCAATACCGCGATGGGATGTTCGGCGCGGAACGGTGGGTGACCACAGGTGAGGGTGTAAATGACCGCACCCAAAGAAAACAGGTCCGATCGGCCATCGACCTGGTCGCCCATGGCTTGTTCGGGAGCCATGTAGCGCGGCGTCCCGCTGATGATGCCGCTGCGTGTCATCGTGGCATCATCGGCCGCGCGGGCCAAACCGAAATCCGTAATCAGCACTCGCGAAACGCTGCGTGGCAACAAAATGTTGGCCGGCTTGATGTCACGATGCACCAGGCCGCGAACATGAGCGGCACCCAAGCCCCGAGTGATTTGCAGCGTGATGTCCAAAATGGCTTGCAGTTCACAGGGACCTTCACGATCGATCCGTTCTTGCAACGATTCGCCGGCGATGTAGGGCATCACCAGATAGGGCAATCCGCGATGCTCGTTGACACCAAAAATGGCAATGATGTTGTCATGAACGACCGCGGCAGCGGCCTTGGCCTCACGTTCGAAACGCCGCCGCGCCGCAACACTATGTGCAAAGGCTGGCGAGAGCACCTTGATGGCAACGAAGCGATCCAGATGAGGATCGCGTGCCTTCAAAACGACGCCCATTCCGCCGCGTCCGACCATGCCGCGAATGTCATAGGCACCGATGCGTCCGATCATTGATGGATCGTCACTCGGGTGCAAACGCAAGTCTTCGCGAAGAGCTTCAATGTCGGAAGGGATTTCAGCACCGAATAGAAACTGCCGGGTTTCCGCGGCAAAGCGTTCGGAAGCCGGGCCCGTTTCGTATTCGTCGTGTTGGATTGGTTTCATGGACGATTCCGTGGCAAAGGAGTTTCGCTGGACGACCCGGTGCCATTCATTTCGTTTGCATCGGATTGCTGTACGGACGGATGATCGGCATCGTGATCGACGGATGGATCCAAATCGTGATCGGCATCCCAATCCACGTCCGGATCAACGGTGGCGACGCATTGGCGAAGCCGCGATAACACTCGGCTGCGAGCCGAATGGACCACGGCGGTCGTGCAGCCCAATTGGTCAGCGACTTCTTTGACCGGCCGGCCATCCACCGCCGTCCACCAAAACGCTTGCCATGTGTGGTCTTGAAACTGACCACGAATCATTCGAGCGGCGACGCGGAAAACTTGGCGACGAAATTCCAAAACCATCGCCTCGGATATCGTGTCGTCACCCAAGGATTCATCGCCAAGGCATTCGTCGTCCAATTGGCTCCAATTGGCTCGCTTGGTCCGTCGGCGGGTGACGTGATTGATGATGGTTCTCCGCGCGATGGTACGCAGCCACGATCGAAACCTCGTTCCATCCGGCGTCGGCTCGAAACGCTCGACCGCACCGGCGACCCGCAACATGACCTGCTGCGTTAGGTCCTCGGCATCGGCGTCCTGCAAACCACTCGACCGGGCCATCGCCATCACCACGGGCCGATACAGTGACACAAACTCGGCCCAGGCGCCCGCGTCGCGAGCGTCACCCAGCCGCGCGATCAAGCTCAGTCGGGTATCCGGAGCGTTCACGGGTCAGGCGGGGTCCGAAGCGGTGATTTCGTGGGCGATAACAGCTTGTCTACTGTTCTACACCCCCGCCGGAGGCTTTTCTGAAACGAAAAATGCCTCGAACTTCAGATTTTTCGGAGTCGATGGGTATGACCGGAGGTTCGTCGTGCGAACTCGGGATGCGTTGTTGCATCCTTGCGGGATGACGAAGGCGGATCGCGCGGATGGGTCCGGCTTCTGGCGAAGGCCGGCTACAGGGGCGTTAGGCGGCTTGCCGGTCGGCCGGGTCGCCGGGTTGGCCGATGCGAATGTGCTCGCCCAACGTCGCCAATTCCAAGCGTAGCAATTCGGCGGTCACCTCGCCGATCGTCGGCCGCTGTGCCGGCTGCGGATGAACCATCGACGCGATCAAGTCGGCCACCGGTCCGACCCGTGGCGACTCCGATGCATCTCCATGTAACAGCGATCGCCACAACGTACGGCCGAGTGAAAAAACATCCATCGCGGGAATGGCCGCGTGCTCACCCGAAGTGGCCTCGGGTGCCGCGTAGTCCGGTGTGCCCGCGAAGACGCCACGACGGACCGTGTGCACGCGATTGGCGAACCCCAAATCCATCAAGGTGGTGTGCCCGCCGCGATCAATGAAAACATTCGCCGGCTTCACATCGCCGTGGACCCATCCGGCCGCATGCAAGCTTTCGAGCGCCTGACTGACCTGACGAATGATCCACAACACAACGGGCAGCCGCATGTCTTTGCGCCGCCGCAAGGTGTCGGCCAAAGTGCGTCCCACCAAACGCGGCATCACCAAGTACGGCTGTGACGCCTCGGGGCTGGCGTCCAACACCGCGATCAGGTTGGGATGATTGGCGGCGGCGGCGGAGGCGACGAAGGACCGAATGGTGCCGCGCCCGGCGGCGGAATTTCCGGCCAACCGGATCGCGTAGTCCCATCGCCCCGACCCAGCCGCGTCGGCGGGCTGGGCCGCCGCGATCACACCACCGTCCGAACCGCCCGCCAAGGGCTTTCCGACCCGCCAGATGCCGTAGATCGCCTGCGGCGGTCGTGCGGCGGTTTCGCCCTGGCGACGGCCGCCCGATGCATCGAGGCTGGGTTGGCGAACGCGGGTATCGACGGCGGATTGCGGTTTCACGCGAAGGCTTCCCAAAATTGGACAAGGTTGGTTCGAGAAACGGGCGCCCCAAACGGAGGATTTGGATCGCTCGTGATTTATCGACGCCGGCGGTACCCGCCAGCGAGCAAGATCGCGCTGGTCGTTAAAGTCGAAGGCGGTCGTTAAAGTCGAAGGCGGTCGTTAAAGTCAAAGGCGGTCGTTAAAGTCGTTCGTCGCTGGTCTTCGCGAGAAATAAGAAAACGGTTCGAAGCGGTACCCGGAATCGCGTCCAGGACTACCCGCTGCCGTGCCTTCGGCATTCGTGCGAGTGGGATTCGCCTCGGAGAGGCGAGCGACTCTGTTTGACCTCGTTCTTTAGGACGCGCGGGGGTGCGCGGTTTCATACACGGCACGAAGCTTCGCGGCGCTAACGTGCGTGTAGATCTGCGTCGTCGAAAGCGATTTGTGACCCAGCAATTCTTGTACGCTGCGAATATCGGCACCCCGATCCAGCAGATGCGTGGCAAATGAATGTCGCAGCGTATGGGGACTGGTGCGGGTGTCCAATTCGGCGGCGGCAATGTACTTGTCCAGCATGCGGCCAACGCTGCGGGTGGTCAGGATCGTTCCAAAGCGATTGACAAACACCGGTGCCTCGCGGCCCAAGCGTTCGGCATCGGCGTGGCGATTGCGGCGGGCGATGTAACGTTCGATCGCGGCCCTGGCGAAGGAACCCAGCGGCGCCAGGCGCTCTTTGCGTCCCTTACCGCGGACATGCAGGATTTGCTCTTCAAAATCCAAATCGCGGTCGCGAAGTGAAACCAGTTCGCTGACTCGCAAACCGGCCGAGTAAATCGTTTCCAAAATGGCTCGATCACGCAGTCCCGCGACGGTGTCGGCCGCGGGGGCACTAAGCAGACGCAGGATGTCGTCGCCCGAAAGAACGGTCGGCAGTTTGCGTTTCTGACGTGGATTTCGCAGCGGTGAGGCGGGGTTGTCCGCGACCCAACCTTGACGCATCGCAAACTTGTAAAAGCTGCGCAAGGATGCCAGTTTTCGGGAGATCGTCGACCGGGCGTAGCCGGCTTGCTGCAACGCCGATTGGAATTGACGCAGTGACTGGGGAGTCAAGCGGTCGACACGAGGCATTGCACCGGAGGATGATTCGAAGTAATCAATCAGCCCGAATAGGTCCTCGCGATACGCCTTGATCGTCAGGTCCGACGCGTTGCATTCGCCGGCAAGACTGGTCAGGAACTGGGTGACCTCGCTTCGCAAGAATCAGCCCCAATCTTCAATGGACAACGATCCCAGTTCGTCATCCCAGGCACCATCGCTGTCGACCGGGCAGGCGTCGCGAATCTTTTGCGACAGCATGGCCGCGTCATACCAACTGAAATCCAATTCCGGGTTGGCGGCGAAGCGGGCGAGCTGACGCAGGGTTTCGTCCCGATTTTGATCATCAAAAAGAAACAAGAATTTCTCGTCGCCTTTGACCAAGGCCAGCACGTTGACTTCCGTATCCATCTTCGGCGTTGGGCTCTCGCGTTTGGATCCAATGGCCCGACAAATCCGGCCCGATCACTTCGGGGATGATTCGCAATTCGTCGGCGGAATCAGTATCGGCTGAGCTGCCAACGCAGAATGAGATCGCTTTGGTCACGACCGCCACGAGATTCGAGCATTTCGGTGATGTGCAGGTGACAACAGAAATGAACGAAATCATCGGTGCGTCGCAAATAGCCCTGCCAACCGTCGGGTCTGGCGTCATCGCCCGTATCGACCCAATCGGCAAGTCTGTTCGTCAGGTAGGGATCATTACCCTCATAAATCCGCGTGTGTGACAAAATCGGCTCATGGTTGACCGAACGTGGTGGCGGCACGGGGGCGGGCGGATCAGGAATCAGGTCGGTGACATTGGGCCATCCCGCCGGCCGAGGAATCTCATGGCCCAAATTTGCAGGGCCCAAATTTGCAGGGTCCCGATTTGCAGGAATCGGTGCAACCGTTGCTGTCTGCAGTGGCGAACTTGGCGATGGGTGCTCGGAGATGCCAGCGGACGCCGAGGCCGGCAAAATCGCCGATGGCTGCCCCAAGGTTTCGCCCGGCAGCGGGTTTTCGCTCGGCACAAACACCGGCTTGCCCGCCGGGATTTGGGTCGCCAATTGAGCCCGCGCGAGTTCAAATTCGGCTTCGCGAACGATCCGTCGCGGCAGTTTTTTTTCCGCGTCGGTGCCCCACGGCAAACCGTAGCCGGCGGGGATCGCGTGAAACGTTTCGTCGGCCGCGTACCAGTGCGTCGTCATGGCCATTCGCGGCGGATAATACATGTCAAAATCGGTGACCGAACCGACAACGACCGCTTCCACATCCAGGAACCTAGCGAAAGCTTGGAATTGCGGGCCGCTGGTGGGCAGTCCATATTGCGACGCGAATTGCTGCAGCGCGCGGCGCGTGATGCCCGTCGGCA
>JBCCRW010000208.1:0-10222 GCA_039201055.1 Planctomycetota bacterium
CCTGGGCGATCGCGGTGACCAGAGACGAATCGATGCCGCCCGAAAGAAACGAACCCAACGGCACGTCGGCCCGCATCCGCAATTTGACGGCATCGTACAGCTGCTCCCGCAAACTCTGATGCAATGCTTTGTCATTCCAGTTGCGTTCCAGCTTCGGGTCAAAGCTCCAGTAGCGATGCACGCTGGCGCGGCCGTCCTGGTAAACCAAATAATGTCCCGGAGGAACCTTGCGGACGTTGCGGTAGATCGTTCCGGGGTGCGGGATGTACTGGTAGGTCAAAAATTCATCGATGGCGGCCGGGTCAATGTCACCGCACACTCCGGGGATGGCGGCCAAGCACTTCAATTCGCTGCCGAAGACCAAACGATTTTCGTCCGCGGCGTAATACAGCGGCTTTTGTCCAATGCGGTCCCGGGCCAGCACCAACTGGTGCCGATGCGGGTCCCAAATCGCGATCGCGAACATGCCGTTGAGCAAGCCGAAGACATCGGTGCCCATGTCCTCGTATCCGTGCACGACGCATTCGCCATCCCCATCGGTGGCGAAGCGATGACCCTTGCCCTCCAGGCGTCGGCGGAGGGTTTGATAGTTGTAGATTTCGCCGTTGAACAGCATTTGCGTTCGGCCACGTTCGTCCGTCAGTGGCTGGGGTGCGCCCTGCAGATCAATGATGGCCAAACGGCGAAAGCCAAGACCGATACCCAGTGTCCGCCCCGACGCATCGACGTGGGCGTCGTCGCGCCAAAATGTCCGATCGTCCGGTCCCCGATGCCGCATCGCATCGGCCATCGCGGCCAGCGTTTCGGCGTCCACGCGCAAAGAATCGTCACGCCAAACGGAACCGGTAATACCGCACATGCACGCAATACGGCTTCAACGGGCCGTGGATCGAGGTGGAACAACCAAGCAGTGGCCGCAATGTTAACCCAAGTTTGGCATCACCGTTGCCGCCGAGCCACCGGAATAGCCGCTGGGGAAATCGAAGAATCGGTGGATTGGAAAAAGGAAGGTTGGAGAATCGCGAAGCGATGGCAGCGTTTAGCTGCGGGCGTAAGCCCGCAGATTCATTCCCGAGACATCCGTCCAGCCGCGAAGCGGCGACCGCGCAGCCTCAACCGTGGTGCTCATCTTCGAACAAATACTCCGGGCGGTAGTCGGGCAAGCAGATGAACGTGGTCGGTCACACCGCCAACCCCATGCTAACGCATGGGGCTATACACTGTCGCCGCTTCGCGGCTGGTATTGCGGACTTTCCCGGCTACCGGCTGAGATTCCTCCGGGATCAGGCTGCCGCAGGCTTCGGGCACGACTCACCCACGTAAGGCACCGTCGCGCCGAACCTACTCGGCCTCGGCAAGCGATTTTTCCGCGGCTTCACCTTCGATCGGAAAATCAATTCCGGGTGTCAGCGATCGGTCAATCATCCACACGTTGCGAAACCAGACTTCGTCTTTATGATCTTGCAGCTTGGTTGGCAATAGCGTCGGTGACTCGTCCTTGCCGTTGCCCGTGGGCCCGCTTAGCGAAACATCATCCTGCACCAGCACGCCGTTTAAATACGAACTCACCCTTGCGTCGGAGCGTTTGGTGCCGTCGGCGCTCCAGCGCGGAGACGTGAAACGAATGTCATAGGTTTGCCATTGGAGTGGCGGCAGCGCCGTATTCACGTCCGGAGCTTTGAAGCGGTACAGCGAACCGCACCCATTGAAGACCGGTTTCTTTGCAAACGAATCCAAAATTTGGCATTCATACCGGCTTTGCAGATACACGCCGCTGTTGCCGCGTGCTTGTCCATCTTCGCCGCTCATCAACGGCAAGCGAAATTCCAAATGCAAGTCAAAGTCCTGAGTCATCGGCATCAACATCGTGCCAAACTTCAACCAGCCATCGTCATTCATTTGTCCGTCCAGTAATTCTTCGGTGTCGGTGCCATCGAAGATCACAATCGCCCCCTCGGGCGGCACGGCGCCCAGTGTACGGCTCTTGCGTTGAACGCGGTCCAGTCGTCCCAGCCGGTTGCCGTCGGCGTCGACCAGGGTACAGCCGGTGGAGTCGACAAAGATGGCGACCTTGCTGCCCGACAAAACCAGCGTGTCACCGCTGCGTAGTCCGATCAATTGTTCGTCGGATTGAAGTTGACAACCTTCGGCACCCGGTAGACCGCCACGGTACAGCAGGGCGTCGAAACGGTTCTTTCCTGTGGGTCGCAGCTGCAAGGCCAGCATGTTGGAAGAGTCCTCGGGTGCGGAATCCTCGGGAGCGGGTGCCTCCCGATCGGATGCGGAAACGATCGCCGCGTCCGATTCGTCTTCGTCGTTGACGAAAAAACTGGCCGCGACCGGTCCCAGGTATTCACCCAAAAAAGTTTTGTCGAAGTTAACCTTGGGCGGTGGCAAATTGGCGGGCGCCGGCGCGGCAGCCGTTTCTTTCGTTGCCGTTTCGCCAGCAGCCGTTTCGCCCGTCGCCTCATTATCGGTCGCCTCCGCCGAACCGTCCTGTGGTGCCGCCGACGCCGCGCCGGAGGATTCATCACCCGGGTTTTGGGCAGCACCAGGGTTTTGATTGCCAACTGGATTTTGGGCGGCAGCAGGGTTCTGGGCGGCAACAGGACTCAGCAGGTTTGCCGGGGCAAGAAAACACGCCAGAGTGGCAAAGACGATACAGTGGCGAAGCATGATGATCGGATTTTGGGGGATGCTTGACAAAGCGAAGGGTCAACCTTCCGGGCACGAGACACTTGCGGGTGCCCGTCGCCATCGGCATTTTAGTTCGGCTCCGGTGGGTCGACGTCGGCGGGCCGGCGGCGTCCACAAAATTCGCAAGGAAACCCACGATTTTGTATCACCAACAGACAAACCCAGCATGAAACGGCGACACATTCCACGTCACTCCATCGCATCGAACTTCAATCCGCGGCTTTACCGTTTTTTGGCCGCCGGACTGCTGGGTCTGCTGCCGCTTGCACTTGCCGCCGGCGATGATCGGCAATCCTCCAGTCCGGCATCCATTGAAACGCCGCAAAACCAAGCCGACACGCCGCCGAGCACCATCAGTGCCGAACAAATGGGCGCCCGGGCGCTTTCCAAAGCATTCCGCGATGCGTCCAAGCGGGCCACCCCGGCGGTCGTCACCATCGTGACCTACGGCGTACCCCAGCCGGTTCCCGACAATTTGCCCGAGGGTCAAGCACCACCCGCGCAGCCCGACGATCAAACGCGGACCGGCGTGGGCAGCGGTGTCATCATCGACGCCAAGGGACGAATCCTGACCAACAACCATGTCATCGCGGGGGCGCAGCGGGTCGAAGTCCAATTGGTCGATAGCACAGTGCACGAGGCGACCGGCGTGATCGGGGACCCATCCAGCGACGTCGCCGTCTTGGAAATCGACCACGACACTTCGGATCGCATCGCGCAGTGGGGCGACAGCGACGACATCCAAATCGGCGATTGGGTTCTGGCCATCGGCAGCCCCTTCGAACTGGAAGCCACCGTCAGTGCCGGCATCATCAGTGCGAAAAATCGCGAGTTGACGGGAGTCGATCGCGTTCGTCTATTTCAAACCGACGCGGCCGTGAACCCCGGCAACTCGGGCGGGCCACTGATCGACTTGGACGGCCGCGTTGTCGGAATCAATACCGCCATTGCGACGCGAACGGGTCGCTACCAGGGGATCGGTTTTGTGATTCCCATCAACCAAGCCCGCTGGATTGCCGGCGAGTTGTCCGAGCACGGCGAGGTGCGTCGGGCGGCGATCGGCGTCACGATGGCGGAACTGAATCCCCGCATCGCCGCGATGTTCAAGCTACCACCCCGCAGCGGAGTCCTGGCTTATGAAATCGTCGCGGATTCCTCCGCCGATGTCGCGGGCGTCAAAAAGCTGGACGTGATCGTCTCCTTTGCCGGCGTGCGTTACACCGACCCGGCCAAGCTTCGCGCCGCGATCGAACGCCTGCCCATTGGTTCCAAGCATCCCATGCAAGTTCAGCGTCAGGGCGAAACCATCGATTTGGAAATCACCCTGGCCAGCGTCGAGGACCCAACGCTCCCCAATGCACCGGAGAAATAGCTACGCGGCCGACTGTTGGTCAACGCCGGCCGCCGGCAGGCGAATCAAGAATGCGGTGCCGCGGCCCGGTGTGCTTTCGACGCGGATTTTGCCCTGGTGCCGGTCGATGATCTCCTTGCTGGCCGCCAGTCCCAATCCGGTGCCGCCTTTGCCCGTTTCGTCGGGGCCGGCCTTGGTGCTGAAATAGGGCTCGAAAATTCGCGGTAACTGCTCCGCTGCAATGCCCTGTCCGGAATCGCGGACCATCAATTCAACAAATCGACCCTCGTCAACCATCGCGGTCTTGATCAGTAGCGTGCCGCCGTCGGGCATCGCCTGACGCGCGTTGACAATCAAGTTGATTAACACGCGTTGCAATTCGTTGCCGCTGCCCCAAACGTCGGGAGCGTTTTCGCCAAGCTCCATTTCGACGGCGATGCGATACTTTTGCAGTTCGCGGCCCAGCAACACCATGGCCGATTCGATTAAACCCGAGAGCGCAACCGGTGCCATCGAATCACCGCGATTTCGAGCCTGAGCCAAAATCGTTCCCGTAATGGCGGACGCGCGTTTGGCCGCGTCATGAATCTTGGCAAACGCACGATCGCGAGCCGCGTCATCCTGGTTCCGCATGCCCAATTGGGCGTAGTTGATAATCGTCATCAGCACGTTGTTGAATTCGTGCGTGGCCGTGGACGTCAATTCGCCCAGCGTCGCCATTGTCCGCAATCGTCGCAGTTCCTCGTGCATCGCGTCGGTGGTGGTGGCGGCGAGGGAATCCGATGGGGCGGGCTTGGTCATGACGAGCGATGGGGTCCTCGGTGATCGCAAATAGATGGGTCGGTGGCGTGGGTTTCACGACGGCAACACGATCAAAAAGCCCGCCCCCGACACCACACTCTGGGTATCGGCAGCGTTGGGAAATGGGCTACAGCCGAAGCCATCTGTTTTGCCGTCCCGGTCGTCGCGTCCCCCGCCCCCTTCGGACGAACAACAGCGTCGGACGCCCAACATCGTCGTCAACACCACATCGGAGCCTTTGGATGATCGCCAATCGCGAAACACGAATCTCCGACGGCACGGTGCTCGATCGTCGCCGCGATGTTTTGTCGCGCGCCAAACGCATGGGATACACGATTCGCTTTGAACCCATCGGCGGCGGATCAAGGTGGTGCGAAATCGCCGGCCGAATTCATTTGTTTGTGGATTTGACCGAAACCGCATCCCAGCAGATCGCGTCGGTGACGGAAATTTTGCAGAAAGGGCCGGGGGCATAGCTCGTCCTACTCGTACTCAGCGAAGCGGTACTCGTACTCAGCGAAGCGGTACTCGTGTTCGCCCAGCAATCGCTTCAGTTCGGTATCGAAACGGGAGCGGTTGAGTAGGAGTACGATTACGAGTACGAGTAGGAGTACGAGTACGAGTACGATTAGAAGTAGGAGCACGAGTGCCCGGCTGTGCCCCGCGTCGGAGCGACATCGCCAAGCGCTCTTGCCCCGGACCCCGCCCAGTTGATAACGCAACTTATCGGCGGTCCTCGCCGAAAAGATGACCCGCGTGACGGAACACGCCGGTCCGCGAACATCATTTTGACGGACGGATCCATGCCCTCCCCGTTTGGCTATCCCGTAATCAGCAGCCTCGCATTTACACTCGCCGGACTGCTGGTGGGCAACTTGCTGTGGTATCGCGATCGCAACGGCGTCCGCGAGACTGTGAACGAATTGGAGGATCGCTACAGCCGAGCCAAGAGTTCCGCTCGCAAACGCCGAAAGGAATTCACCGAGCTGCAAAAGTCCACCCAGAAGCTCGAGAGCGAACTGTCACAGCTCCGCAACCTGCACCAGCATACCGAAGGCGAGCGTGGCGAACTGGAAAACAAAAACCAAAAGTTGCAGGCCGAGCTGCTTCGCACGAGCCGCGAACATGCCCAAGTTCGCGAACAACTTGCCGCCGAAAACAAACGCAACGAAACCGTCGTCGGCGAACTGCAATCGGCGCTCAAGCTGCACACCGAATCCGAGGCCGAGCTGAAAAATAATCTGCGCACCATCAATGCCCTCGGAAACGACTTGAAAAAACGCGACGAAGAGATCGATCGGCTCCGTGAATTGCTCGACCAGGGTGAAGCCGGTCTGGTGCAGGTTCGCGGCGAGTTGGCGGAATCTCGCGGCGCACGGACTCGGCTGGAATCCCAACTCAAAAGCCTCGGCGAAGAATTGACCGGTGCCAAAACGACGGCTCAGCAGGAACTCGCAAAACAGGCCGGCCAGGTCGAAGCCCTACAAAACGAACTCGCCGCATCCAAGGACGAATCGCAGGCAGCCAGTGCCGCACTCGCCCTGGCACGCGAAGAACTCGAAAGCGAAACCAAGCGCTCAAGCGAACTGCAATCCGAGCTGACGACGACGCTGGAGCATTTGCAGGGTACCGAAAGCCGCTTGGAATCGGCCACCCAGCGTATCGATGCACTGCAGCAAGAGCTACGCACCGTGGACGACCTGGTCCGCGAACGCGACACCGTCAGTGACGAATTGCAATCCGCCGCCCGCGCCATGGCCGATCAACGCAGCGAACTGGCAAACGCACAGGATGACGCCCGTCGATCCCAAGCCGAACTGGAAACGATGCGGAACCAGGTCGAACACACCAGCGCCGAAATCGAGACGCTGCAAAACAAGATCGCGACGCTCGAAAGCGAACGCAGCGAATCGATCGCACAAATTCATCAAGCCAACGATTTGCTTGAAGAACAAAGGGATCAATTCCAGGCTCAGCTATCGATTTCCGAAGAACAGCAATCGCAGATCGAATCCTTGCAACAACGCGTTGACGCGTTGTTGGCCACCCAGGATCAACTCGAATCGACCACCGACGATCTGCACATCGAACGTGACCAGAACGCGCAGCTGATGGAAAAGGTCCGCGCGCTTTCCGAGTCGATCGAAGCAAAACAACAGGTCATCGATGCGCTGCAAGTCAAAGCGGACGCGATCCCCGGCATCCAAACGGACCTCGAATCGATCCGAGCGGATTATCGGCAAAGCGTCGCCGATGTCGAATCCCTTGCCGAAGAATTGCGTGACACCCAGGCGGCACGCGACACGGCCGAAATGGAAAAACAGGAATTGGTCGCCCGCGTTGACCAGGCGATGCAGCAGGTCGAATTGTTGATGGCCCACTCGGAACAACTTGAGGTTGCCGAGGCCAAATTGTTGGTCATGGAAAGCCATCTGCAATCCAGTCGCGACGCGGCCGAGCAATTGCAAACTCGATTGGGCGAGCAGGAGCAATTGGTCGGCAATCGTGACGAGGCGATGCAAACGCTACGCGAACAATTGAACGAACAAGCCGAGCGACTGGAGGAATCCCGCACGCAGCTCGAGAAGGCCCATGACCAGTGCCAGGAACTGAGTGAAAACGTGCTGCATTTGCAAGCCGAGATCGTCAATCGTGAACAGATTATTGATGTGGTTCGCGAAGAGGTTCGCGATGTCAAACAACAATGGGAACATTCGCGAAACGAATACACGGATTTGCAATCGCGTTTCGAAGGTACTCAGGTGCAATGGACCGAAGCGACCCAGCAGATTGGCCAGCTGGAGGATCGCTTGGAGGCAACCGAACGGTCACTCGATGGCACCCGCCAGGCACTCGATGGCACCCGCCAGGCACTCGATGGCACCCGCCAGGAACTCGATGGCACCCGCCAGGAACTTGCCGACGCGCAGGGCCGCTTGAGTGCCGCCGAAGCCGAGGCCGCTTCCACCCGTCAGGAACTTGAGCAAACGCAAGCCGAGTGGGTGCAGACACAAAGTGAGCTTTCGGAAACTCGTGAGCAACGGGATCATCGCGAGCAAGAGTTGGCGGCGGCACAAAAACAGATGGTGCATTGGCAAACCCAACTCGAATCGTCACAGGCCCAGATCGAACACCTGCAGGGCGTGGCCGCCAAGGTCGATGATCTGGTTGCTCGCCTGCGCGAATTGTCTGCCGAGCACGAGGATTCGCTGGAGGCCAACGCCAACGCGCTTTCGCGCATCGATCAACTGCAGCGACAGGCGGTCGACGACGCCGCCAAAATCAGAGAACTTCGCCGCAGCCGCACGTCGATCGCCGACTTGGACGACGAGAGCTTCGGCCGCGCGGCGTGAGGTTTTGCTTCAATTGAAAATGGCGTCGCCGCTGCTCGCCAGAACACGGAAGCAGAATCCGTAGCCGCCGTTCGCCAGAACACGGAAACGCTTGGGATTCCCGACATCTGGCGAAGGCCAACGCTACCGCGAATCGAAACGCCTGGACGGGCCGCTAAGCTACCGGGAATGAACTTTTCGCGCCCGTGCCGTTTCTTTCGCCAGCATGCGGCCCTACCCCTGAATTCGATCATGCCTCTGCTCTCTGACAGTTCCAACGTCACCACCTCGGGGCGCCGACTCCATCGAACGCGCCTCAGCAATGCAAGGTACGCGGTGACATGTGTTTTGGCTGTTTGCTTGTCGGCAACGGCGACCGCCGACGACTGGAATCAGTGGCGCGGCCCGTCGCGTGACTCAAGTGTTACGACGGAAAATTGGCCCTCTAGTCTCAGCGGGACGCTCAAGCTGGGTTGGGAACAGGCGCTGGATGCCAGTTACAGCGGACCGGTGGTGCAGGGCGGGGTGGTTTACACGACCGAAACCGTCGACGACGAGTATGAGCGGGTCACGGCATTCAATTTGGAGGACGGTGAAAAGATCTGGAGCACCCGGTGGGAGGGTGCGATCAACGTGCCATTCTTCGCCGCCAGCAACGGCAGTTGGATCCGTTCAACACCCGCCGTCACGCCGGACGCGTTGGTCGTCTTTGGTATCCGCGACGTGCTGGTCTGTCTGGACCCGGAAACGGGAGATGAAAAGTGGCGAGTCGATTTTGCGAAGGTGCTCGGTTCCAATCGTCCGGCTTTTGGGGCCGTTTGTTCGCCCATCATTGACGGCGACGCGGTCTACGTGCAAACCGGTGGCCCAACCGTCAAGCTTTCGCTGGCCGATGGCAGCGTCACGTGGAAAACACTCGAAAGCGGGCCGAATATGATGAGTGGCGGGGCGTTCAGTTCGCCGATCATCGCGACGATCAACGGCCAGCGGCAATTGGTCGTCCAAACGCGGATGGAGCTTGCCGGTGTGAACCTCGAAACCGGTGGGGTGCTTTGGAAAGAGCCGATTGAAGCTTTTCGGGGAATGAACATTTTAACGCCCACCGTGATCGGCAACCGCGTTTACACAGCCGCGCACAGCGGACGTTCGCAGTTATTCGAAGTCGATAAAAGCGATACGTCCGGCTGGGGTATCCGTGAGGCTTGGAATCAGAAAATTCAGGGCTACATGTCATCCCCGGTCGTGATCGAGGACACGATTTATATCCACGCAAAAAACCAACGACTTTCGGCTTTGGATTTGACCGATGGCGAAGTGCTCTGGACCAGTCGGCCGATGGGGAAATACCAAAGCATGATTCGCCGCGACAAGCAGATTTTAGTGTTGGACCAAAATGGCGAATTGCTGCTGCTCAACCACAACCGCGAAAAGCTGGATATTGCCGACCGGATGAAGGTCGCCGACGATTCTTGGGCCCATTTGGCCATCGCCGGCCGATCGCTCATCGTCCGCGATTTGAAAGCGCTGAAGGTCTACGACTTTTAGTTGGACTGGTCGTTGACCCTTGGACGCAGGCAGGATATTTTTCAGGTGCAGGCGGGAGACGGTGATCGGGCCGTTTCTGCATACGACGGTGGCTGTAGCTCAGTTGGTTAGAGCATCGGATTGTGGTTCCGAGGGTCGTGGGTTCGAGTCCCATTAGCCACCCCTGGCGTTATCTTGTGAAGTCCCGGCTGTCGTGTTTGGAAGTGAGCCGCAGGTGTGGCGACCGCCACGCGTCGGGCCCGAAAACGTTTGCTTCTGTAGAGTCCGTCTCGGTGCAAGCACCCGGCTCGCGGCATAGGCCGCAATCTCGGTTCACATGCGCGATCGGTGAACGAACGGTACCTGCGTTTCGCGGTGCCCAGCGGCTTGCATGAAGTGACCGCGAAGCGGTCAAAGACGATAGCCGTGGGTAAGCCAGCCGAGCCTTTGGCGAGTGCTCGCGCCACCCACGGTAGCCAAACGCACTCTTTTTCGGCCCGCGATTTCGGTGGCGAAG
>JBCCRW010000209.1:0-10187 GCA_039201055.1 Planctomycetota bacterium
AAATCCCGATGAATGACGCCCTTTTGGTGGGCATGATGGACGGCGCGGCAAATCAAGGCGAACAGACTCAGCCGCTGCCCGGTTGAAAGATGATTGATGTCGGCATATTCGGTGACGGGGATTCCCCTGACCAATTCCATCACCAAATAGGGACGGCCCGATTGGGTCTCGCCCACATCAAAAACTTTGGCGATGTTGGGGTGGTCCATCAACGCGAGTGCCTGCTGCTCGGCCTCGAAGCGGACGACAATTTCGCGACGATCCATGCCCGGCTTGATGACCTTCAGGGCGACCTTGCGGCGGACCGGTCGTGTTTGCTCGGCCATATAAACCACGCCGAAGCCACCCTCGCCGATCCGCTGCAGCAATTTGTAGGGACCGATCAGTGTGCCGATGGATTCTTCGATGTTTTCCGTTTCGTCGTTCTCCGTTTCGTCTCGAGTGGCCCCCGCGAGGCGATCCAACAGGGGGTCGCTAAGCCGGTGGGCGTCAAGCAGACATTCGACTCGGGCGCGGAGTTCACCGTCGCCCGCGCAGGCATCGTGCAGAAAATCGGGCCATTGGCTTGCCGAAAAGTTCTCGATCGCCTCGGTAAAAATCCGCTTGGCATCGTTTGACGTCGCTTGCATGAAAAACCTTCTGGGTATGGGTTCGACACCAATCAATGCGATTTTGAGTGACCTATTTCTCACGGTCGATCGAATTTTTTTCAAAGAACACGATCACGAGATTGCAGATTATCGTGCACGTTTGGAACGGTGATCATGAACGAGCGAATCAAGCCGTGACCTTGATTGTCAGCAACCTCGCTGGACCGCATCGTGTCTGCAAACCGACGGGAAAATCGTGACGGAAGTGACCCAATTGCTGCAACAAGTTGCCGGCGGTGACTCCAAAGCCGCCGATCAGTTGCTACCGCTGATTTATCACGAACTGCGTCGAGTCGCCCACGCACGACTGCGTGGCGAGGCAAACGGTTTGACGCTTCAAGCGACGGATTTGGTGCACGAAGCCTATCTGCGGCTGGTTCGTCCGGGTCGCGGTCATCCAGCGGATCAAGGCAGCGACGAAGACCAAAATCGTTCGCCGGATGCCGATGTCGAATCGTCGACTGCTGCCGCGGGCGACCTGTCGAAATGGAACAGCCGGGGTCATTTCTTTGGGGCCGCCGCCCAGGCCATGCGACGTATCCTTGTCGAATCGGCTCGGAGAAAAAAATCCCAACGTCATGGTGGGAACTGGGAACGGATCCGACTTTCGCACTGCGACCCGCCAGCATCGCATCCGACCGGCGACAGCGTCGACATCCTTGACCTGGACGACGCCCTTAATGCCCTGGCCGAAACGGACCCGCAAGCGGCCAAGATTGTCGAACTTCGATACTTTGCCAGCATGACGGTTGACGAGGCAGCGGCCACCTTGGGCGTGTCGCCACGAACGGTCAAACGCGATTGGTCGTATGCCAAGGCTTGGCTACGGCGGAAACTGCAGTAATCCAAACGAAAACGTCGGCAATCCCGGCGAAAACGGCGTTCATCAAAGGGGGACAATGCACTCGCGATTCGACCGCCGACCGCCGGTTGTCGAAATTTGCACCCTGAATCTGCGATTTTTTTGGCCCCGGTGCCGGACAACGCTCGCACTTCATCATGGGCACGACATCGACCATCACGGTCGCAGCAAACCTACGCTGATTTCCGCCCACGCGGCGAACTCGAGCCCGGCCGGCAGGTGGTGTAGCTTGAGCTTGGCGGCTTTGCGATTGCGAGAATTTGAGATGCAACAAGACCGATTGAGCGAGAAAGAAATTTTTTCCTCGGCGATCGAGTATTCCTCGATCGACCAGCGCGAAGCGTATCTGCGACGCGTGCTGCCGGATCGTTCCGACCTGCGATCGACCGTCGAAGCGATGCTGGAATTCCATGACCGCGAGGATGGATTTTTGGAGCAGCCACCGACCTTAGACGCTCTGCCGCCCGACCAACCCGAGGACTTGGTCGGGAAGACGATTGGCGTTTACCGAATTCTTTATCGTCTTGGGTCCGGCGGTATGGGCGATGTCTATGCCGCCCAGTCGGATCGTCCCGTCAAACGTCGTGTCGCGATGAAGGTGCTTCGCGAGGGGATGTTTGGCAGATCGGCACGCGTCCGATTCGAGGCCGAACAGCAGGCGCTCGGCCGAATGGACCATCCCAGTATCGCCAAAGTCTTCGACGCGGGTACGCTGCCGCCCGAGCCTCCGGGAAACGCCAGACCGTATCTGGTGATGGAACTTGTCGACGGTCAGCCGATCTCCGACTTTTGCGATGATCAAAAGCTTGACCTGCGGCAACGAATCCAGCTGATGATTGAAGTTTGTCGCGCGGTCCAGCACGCCCACCAACAAGGCTTGATCCATCGCGATTTAAAGCCCAGCAACATACTGGTGTCGATGACAGACGGCATGGCGATCCCCAAGGTGATCGATTTCGGTGTCGCGAAGGACTTTAGGCCGGACGGGCAAGATGGATCGTTGCTGACCCAAACCGGAACGGTAATCGGCTCCTTTCAGTACATGAGTCCCGAACAGGCGGAATGGAGTGCTCAGGGCGTCGACATTCGCAGCGACATTTATTCGTTAGGAATCGTCGCTTATCAGCTTTTGACGGGCACACCACCACTGGCCGCCGATCGTATCGCCACGGCGAGTTTTGTCGATTTGATGACCTGGATTCGCGACGAAGCCGCGATTCCGCCCAGCACTCAGGTGCAATCCGTCGATAACGTCCGCACACGCTCGGCAATGGGAATCAAAGGTCCTGGTGAATTGAGCCGGCAGTTGAGGGGCGAATTGGACTGGATCGTCGCGAAGTGTTTGGAAAAAGACCCTAACCGTCGCTACGACACCGCATCGGAATTGATGCGAGATTTCCAGCGTTACCTGGATGGGGAAGTGGTCCAAGCGGGTCCGCCATCGCGAATTTACGCGCTTCGCAAATGGACCGCACGACATCGTGCCGCTTCATTGATGGCTTGCGGATTGGTGATCGTCTTGCTGGCATCGTCCATTTTCAGTTTTCGGGCCGCCGCGAATGCCCGTCGATCCATGATGGCCGCGATGGAAGCGGCGGAAGCGGCAAACAAGGAAAGCCGACGGGCACGCCAGGCCGAATCCATCGCCCGTGCCGCGGAAAAAGCCGCCGCGGAATCCGAGCAAGCACGTCGAGCCTTGGCCGATTTCTTGACCAAAGATTTGCTGTCCGCCGCACGCCCCAAAGGCGACCGCGGTGGCTTGGGTGTCGATGTGACCCTTCGCGAGGCCGTGTTGGCGGCGGCCGATAAGTTGCACGATCGTTTTGCCGACCAGCCACACATCGAAGCACTCGCCAAACACGAACTGGGGGTCACGCTTCGACTCATTGGCCAATACGAGCACGCATCGGAGCAATTTCGTCAGGCTTGGCAAATGCGAAAGCAAGTCTTGGGTGAATTTCACCTCGACACGCTTTCCAGCCGAAACAGCCTGGGCGTGGTCTTGAATGGAATGGGCCAAACCGAATCGGCCATCGAGCATTACCAGGATTTGTTGAAACACAGCACCGAAGCAATGGGCCCTTCGGATCCATTCACCCTGACGGTGATGAACAACCTGGGCCAGGCTTACTTTCAATCCGGTCGCCACGATTCCGCGATCCGAACGCTGCGTGACACCCTTGATCGTCGACGCGACACCATCGGCGTCGACCAGCCGGCGACTTTGCTGACGCAGGCAAATTATGGAGCGGCCCTGGGTGCCGCCGGTCGGCACGTGGAGGCGGGTGATGTCCTGACCAAAACGCTCGCGAAACAGGAAGAACGGCTGGGCAAACAACATCCCCATACCCTCGCAACGATGATCAGTCTGGCGTCAAACTTTCGGCAGATGGGGCAAATCAATGATTCGCTGCAACTCTCGCGTGACCTCACCCGCCGCTGTGACGACAGCCTCGGTCCCGTTCACCCACACACCGTTGGTGCCAAATTGGGATGGGCGAATGCCGAATTCGACCATGGCAATTGGATGATGGCCGAACGCATCGCGTCGTCCATCTTAAGGCAGACCCTGCCCGCCGCGTCCCGCTTTCAAAACGAACGCGCCCGCTCCGCCAGCCTGATCAGGAACATCCGAATGGCAACCGGGCAACGGGTTGACGATGCGAAGAATTTGGTCGAACTCACGATAAGGCCCGAAATCACGCTGACGCCTGAAGTCTCGGCGACGCCTGAAATCACGGTAACGCCCGACACTACGGTAACGCCCGACACTACGGTGACGCCCGACATTACGGTGACGCCTGAAATCACCGTGACGCCGCTGCGGCAAATCAAGATAGAAATGACGAACGCCGATGCGGAAGCTTCGCCACAAGAATTGGCGAGGCAATTCATGCGGGCTTGGAACACCGATCCGAGGCAGGATCGGCTGGTAGCCATCCGTGCTTGGATACAAAACGCCCAAGACGTGGACTTGGGCGACAACGCATTCATGCTGCCGCTGGCGCGCTACGTCGCTGTGAAAGGAGACCGGATCCGGCAGGCCGACGCGGTGTACCGCGAGTTGATCCGCGTGGAGCATTTACCGGATTCGGTCAAGCAGCTTGAAGGACTTTCGAAACGCTTCATGTTGAACCCCTTTTTGAGGGAGCTCGCGGGCGGGAAGCTCGAAAACATGGAACGGGCATTACCGCTTTTGTGCGAGCTGGAAAGTCCCTATCAGGTTCTGGTTTCGGCCGGGCAGGCAATGGTCGACAAAACGCATCCCGACGTGCTTCGCAGCTATGCCGGTCTGCTTCTGCGGGCCGCGCGAGACGAATCGTTCTCCGATCAGCAGTTCATCGATCTGGTGCAAATGACGGCCATGTCGCAGCGGTCGCTACCGAACCGTGACGGTCGTTTGACGGTTGCGCCAGCCGGCGACCGCTTATCGGGCTTCGTCCCTGTTGAAGGTATCGATCTGGACGGCAATTCGGTCTCCACGGATGACTTCCGCGGCGACGTGCTGCTGATCGATTTTTGGGCCACTTGGTGTGGTCCGTGTCTTCGCGAAGCACCGGAGCTTGTTCGATTGAAGGAGCGCTTTGGTGATCGCGGATTGAAGGTACTCGGTATCACGCTGGACACCCTTGACAACAGGGAACGTGTCGTTGACGTCGTCAAGGAAAAGGGAATGGATTGGCCGCATCTGTTCAGTGGAAAAGGACGCGACGCACCGGCCGCGATTCGGAACAATGTCCGGGCACTTCCGTGGACGATTGTCTTGGATCGATCCGGTGTGCCGCGAGCCGTGGGACTGCGAGGCGAAGCCTTGGAGCGAAAGCTGGTCGAGCTTTTCGACGAATGATTCGGAACCAATCAAGTCACTTACAATTTCATTTCTCTTCATTCAGGAGCTGAAAATGCGTTCGAAATTTCGAAGACTGCGTGCACAAAGCTTGGAATCCCGACACATGCTTGCTGGTGACACCGGCCATAATTTCGTCAATCCGGGCGACGTCAACGATGACGGTTCGATCTCGCAATTGGACGCATTGACCGTCATCAATGCGATCCGTCGCGCCCGCGCCAGCGACGCATCCGATGATGTTTCGCGGACCGAAGATTCCTTCGTGGACGTCAATGACGATGGCGTGACGTCGCCGGGGGACGCCTTGAACGTCCTGAACACCCTCCGCCGGGAGCAGCGGGGCACCAACGAAGAAAGCGTCGTATTACAAACGACCACTTCGGAAGGGATTCGAATCGGCCTGGTCTCCCGGGGCTCGAGCGATGATTTTGAATTTCGGATTCAGGGCGCCGACCCGGATCGTGCCTATCGATTATGGATGAATGATCAGGTCCTGGGACAACTGACGACCGATTCTCTGGGCCGTTCAAAAATCAATCTGATCTCGGGCGAACCCGCCTCCGAAGCCGTCAGTCGCGGCATCGCCGGACGCATCGGTGTCGGCGCGATTGATGTCGTGCCGATCACCGGTCCGCTGCTGTATACGGAACTGTCGGGCGCGACACGAATCATGGGCAGGGCTTCGCTCAGCGAAACGGAATCCGTTTTTCAGCTGTCGCTGAACGTCTCAGGTTTACAGCCCGAACAAACATTCGAATTGACGATCGCCGATGCGACGGTCGGCCAAGTGGCCGCCAACGAGCGTGGTGAAATTGCAACCATGGTGACTTTTTCATCCGACCCACTCGGCGACGCCTTTTCGGGATCGCTAGAAAGTTTGGCCGGTGCTTCGCTGCGGGTGGGAACGACCCTGGATGGTCAACTCATTTCCGTTTGATCCACACAACGGTGCGTATCAAAAAACTCAAGTGTTAGGGAACACACCATGTTACGTCGAGCTGCTAGCGGATTGCTTTTCGTTTTGCTCTGCCTCAAAGGTGAAGCGAGCTGCCAACTTCCCGAAGCATCCGAGCAGACGGCAAAAGAATCGATCGGCCGGGCGGTCAAGCCTTTTTCGTCCGGGATAAGCTACCGGCAGTGGTACCGGACGAAAGGCGAGAGAGAAGAATACGCCGGTACGAAAAAAGATCCCATCGAAGAACTTTTGGAAGGTGCCGAGGACGTTGAGGTCACCGACAACAATCAAAGAAAAGCCCGCGGGGTACTCGGCCGTATGGCAGCGTTTCTGGCGTCACAAGAATCGGTCCAGTTCACGCTTGAATATGAGCTGAATCAACAAATTGTGATGGGGGCGGTGGGCTCATTCAATTCCGCTTTCGAACGGTTTGAAATTCAATTTGCAAAGCCCAACCTGCTCAAGATAACGGACAGCCATGACCGGGAGGAGAAGAATCGTTGGGAAATGGGCTCGGATGGCAGGTATCTCCAACGCGTGATTTCCGGGATGGTGGCTGTCGAAGAAGTGGCTGACAGTCTGCCAGAAATGCTCAGGCAGAGTGGGACGCAGAAACGTTGGGATTATTTTTTGAATCCTCGAGAGCTGCTGTCACTCTTCAATTCGCAGGCGCTCACGGAGCGACTTGAAGGCTGGGGCATTCGCTACGGAGGCACAAGGGATTTCGGAGACGTGTTGGTCGATTATGTCCTCTTGGATTTCCCTCAGGCGATGGCGGAAAAATCGGTCTACAAACGAATTCATTTATTTGTTGCCCAGGGAGAATACCCCCTTCCGCTGATGATGGTCAGGGACGGCGACAGGTTCTACTCGAGTAATTTCCGCCTGGATGATCCCTCCAACCGAACTCGGTCGCTTGACACGGAATGGCGATTCACCGATTGGAAATTGAATGCCCCGGTGCGACGGGAGGACTTCAAGCTTTCGATGCCGAAGCAACCGCCCGTCCAGTCGATGGAGAAATTGTCGCCACCAAAGCTAAAATTGGCGGCATTCGTCGGGAACGATTTGCCCGAATTCAATGTTGTTGACGGGGATGGCAAGGTCATTCGGTCCACGGTGCTGCTGGATGGAAAACCAACCGTTCTGCTGTTGTGGCACGACAGGGCTCGTTTCTTGGAAGACTGGAGAGAAGCCGCTTCGGCGGAGCGAAAATTCGGCGTTGAGAACGTTCATACCATTGGCGTTTATGTCGGCGCAAAGAGCGGAGATCCGGAAACGAGGAGACAAATACTTAAGTCCGTCCAAAATACCGAGGCGATGGCGGAGGCAGGCGTCGTCATCCGCCCGCGAGTCTTCTTCGCCCAAGGATATCGGGACACGCGGGTGCTCCAAGAAGAACGATATGCGCTGCTTGGTGTTTGTGCGGTGGTTGATTCTGCAGGGACAGTGGTGGACAAGTATCCGGGGCCAGGCGGCCGGGACTTTGCCCGGCTAGGCATCGACGCGACCTCGGCAATACTCGAGGGGAAAGACTTTGTTGCCCAGCAGCTTCAAGGGATTGCCGAAACCAAGGCAACACTGCAGCGTCAGAGAGACGACTGGAACCGGCGATTCGAATCCAGCTGGAAAGCGGCCGACCATCCGTAGTCGATAAGGCGACGAATCCCGAGCGGTAGGACTCGCGGCGTCGCCCACGACGTCATTGACGGGTTGGTCGTTGCGAGGGCGAAATTTGCTGGATCTTCAAATATTCGCTTCATTCTTGGCATTACGACGGCCTCAGCGCCGCCCAGCAAGGTAACGTAAGGACCGGCCGAATGAGTCCTTCGACGTTTAGGAGCAAGATGAATGCGCGCGTCCACTGACCGCTATGGAAAACCGAATGCGACGCTTCATTGTCATCTGCTCTTATCCGTCGCGTTTCTATTCGCCGCGTCTTGCCAACCGGCGGCCTTGGCCGAGGACCCGGAATCGTCGCAATCGATCGTTGCCCGGGACGTGTCGACCTGGCTGGACACGTCGATCGATAAATGGGTCGATTTCTATCGGGAACTGCATCGACATCCCGAATTGTCCGGCGTTGAAGTCGAAACCGCGAGTCGTATCGCCACGCGTTGGCGGGACATCGGATTCGCCGTGACACCAAAAGTCGGCGAAACCGGCGTGGTGGGTATTTTGGAAAACGGTGACGGGCCGACCATCATGCTTCGCTGCGACATGGATGCGTTACCGGTCCATGAACAAACCGGTGCTGAATACCAATCCAAGCATTCCGGCGTCATGCACGCCTGCGGCCATGACGTCCACATGACCGCTGTGACCGCGGCCGGTTCGTACTTCGCGGCGCACCGCGATCGTTGGTCCGGCCGGTTGATGTTGATCGCACAACCGGCCGAAGAAACCGGCCGCGGCTCCATGGGAATGCTGCGCGACGGCTTGTTCAAGCGATTCAAAAAGCCCGATGCCGCGATCGCTTTTCACGTCGCAAGTCACCTGCCAACGGGCGTTATTGGTTACCGCGTCGGCTACGCACAGGCGAACGTCGACAGCGTCGATATCGTGTTGTACGGACGGGGCGGGCACGGCTCGAAGCCGCACACAACAATCGATCCGATCTCGATGGCCGGGCAACTGATTGTGTCCCTTCAAACGATCGTCAGTCGCGAAATCGACCCGACCGAACCCGCCGTGGTGACGGTCGGTTCGGTCCGCGGCGGGACTCGTTACAACATCATTCCGGATGAATGTCGGCTTCAATTGACGGTCCGCAGCTACGGCCCGGAAACGCGTTCGAAATTGCTCAAGGCGATTCAGCGGAAAGCCGAAGCCGTCGCGCACGGTGGCGGTGCCGAAGCACCCTCGGTGACCGTATCCGAAAGCACCCCCTCGCTGCTCAACGACGCCGAATTGGCGGCGAAAATCCGTCCAGGTTTTCTCGAGTTCATCCCGCCGGAGAAACTCATCGAAACGCCTCGATCGATGGGCGGCGAAGACTTCAGTCGCTATGGGATCGCGGGTGTGCCGATTTTGATGTTTGCCGTGGGCAGCGTGGACGCATCGATCCTTGACGGTTTCGAAAAATCGCAGCGGCCACCGCCTTCGCTGCACTCGTCAAAGTACTTGCCCGACGCGGCAGCCACCGTCCGGGTCGCAACGCAGGCCCTGGTCGTCGCGGCGACTCGCGCCGGCTTGGGTGAAACAAGTCAGCCGGACGCGTCTTGATCCAAAACCATCCGTAGCCGGTCTTTTGGCCGGAAGCCGGACGCAACGCTTCGACCGACGCAAGTAAGTCAGTCCCGCAAAGGACGGCGTGTCGTCGCCATTTGCATGACCAAAAATCCGGGCGCTGGCAAAGCTTGGCAAGCGTGGTGTTGCTTTTTTGTTGAGCAGTTTTCTCAGCGGTCTTCGCAATTTCCACAGCGTTCTTCGGGCCGAAGGCCCAGCGATTTGCATAGCCCAAGCAAGTTGCCTGGGAAAGCAATTACATCACAAAATGCAATTCAACACAAAATGCAGGGCCAACGGCCCGGCCGTTTGTGGTTGCCGACGGAGCGACGTCCCTGATCAGCCAACCGACACGCAATGGTCTCAGATGCAAGCCCTGGGAACGGTCGCCGGCATCGCCACGCCCGATCTGATCTTCCCCCTGGAGCAAGACGACCCGGGCCCGTATCTCAGTTTGCCACGGTTTCGCGAAACACCATGACGGCCGGGGACAGTGACGGCCGGGGACAGTGGTGTGCCGGGATAAACCGGTTTGGAATGGAGAATGAAAGTTTCTTACGAAGAAAGTTTAGCCAACTGCTTCGGCCCTCGACGGAGGTGCGATGAAGGTAACAACATCGTGCTGAGCGTCCGTTACGGGGG
>JBCCRW010000210.1:0-10153 GCA_039201055.1 Planctomycetota bacterium
ACTCAGTGCGCCAGGCCAGGTCGGGGGTGAGGGGCTCACCTCACTCCTGCGACCAACGGATGTCCGCCCAAGGACTGGCCTGCACCGCTTCACAAACCGTACAACGGACGCGGCGGCCGAGCGACTTGGCCTCGATTTGAATCCGGGTATCGCATTTCGCACAATGTCGATACAGCTTGTGCGGCTTTTCCATCAGCCGATCGATCTCGTACCGCGATACGCCGGGCACCGCGATGTCGGCGGCCGTTAAACGTGTCAGCAAATCTTCGCTCAGCACCGTCACGTCGGCGATGCGGTCGGCCAAGCAACGCACGCTGTCTTCAAACGCGTTGCGTGCCAAGCGTCCATTGCCAAAATGGCGATCCCGTTTTTCATAAAGGCTTGTCAGCCCCAACAGCAAACGGTGCCGCGCATCGGCGGGCAACGCGTATTGATTTTGTTTGCACATCACTTCAAAGATCTCACCCATTTCGGAAGGGCGATAATCATCGAATTCGATATGCGTATTGATTCGCGACGTCAGACCCGGGTTGGATTTCAGCAGGTCATCCATTTCTTGGTTGTAGCCCGCCAAGATCACCGCCATCGATTCGCGGTCGTCCTCCATTCGTTTCAGCAACGTCGCGATGGCCTCGCGGCCGTAGCTGTCCTCCGATGAATCGGCCAGCGTATACGCTTCGTCGACGAACAAGACGCCGCCACGTGCCGAATCGCAAAGCTGGTTGGTCTTGGGTGCGGTTTGACCGGCATATTCACCGACCAACCCGGCGCGATCGGTTTCGACAACGTGACCGGAGGGCAGGGTGCCCATCGCGCCCAAAATTTGTCCGATGATCCGCGCGACCGTCGTCTTGCCGGTCCCGGGATTGCCGGTAAACGACATGTGCAACGAAATCGGCATCGTCGCCAAACCGCTGCTGCGACGTTGCTGTTGCAGACGCAAGAAATTGGCATAGCTTTTGACGCGTGCTTTGACGGAGTCCAAACCGATCAGACGATTCAGTTCGTCCATGGCCTTTTCCAGCCGCCTGGCCTTTTCTTCTTCGGACAAGGGCGCCGCGCCCGCGGCACCCGGCGCCGCGGTGTGTGGGTTGCCCGATTGCTGGGCCACCGCGTGGGGACCTTGAGCTGTGTGGGGACCTTGCGAATGGGGTGGCGTCGAAGCGGGACCCGTCGGCAGCGAGTCGCGGGCATCGCGTGCTGACAACGGGGCCACCGGCAATGGGGCCAGCGTGGCGTCCGGGTTGGCCGGCCGCAGCGCCGCATCCATGTCCTGTTGCAGGTTGTGCAGGGCCACCGATTCTTCGGGCATCGTTTGCCCGTCGCACTTGGCGACCAAGTTGGCAAGCCGCATCACGATGGTTTCGACGTGAGCCTTGCTGTCGGCGAGCGGGGCGTAGCGGACGAATGGGGCGACCAGCGAATCCCAGGTCAATCGGTCGGCTTGGGCGAACAATTCGACCGCGGCGTTTCGCAAATCCTCACCGTGCAGTTCTTGATCCCACAGGTGTTCGATCATCGCGGCGGCGACGCGTTTTTCCGGCCCTGTCCAACGGTCGTCGGCGCGAACGATGGTGACGTAAACCTTAACCAACAACCCGCGGTGCAGGTCGTCCATCATGCTTTCGAATTGTTTGGCGTTTCCCTGGATCAGGGTGGGGTAACGCCGAACCATCAACCGGCTGCACTTGGAATACAGCTTTCCGCAATCGCGAATCACCCGCCGCAGCAGGCCGATCAAACGTTCGTGCTCGGTCGGGTCCACGGAAGGCGTTGGCGATGAATCGAAACGGAGGAAAAAAGAGGCGGCCGCGCGGTCAAGCCGGCCAACGGCAGGTTGACGTACCCATCAAGATTCACTCATTCGCGGATCATCGGGCTCGATATCCGGGTGCATCCAGGCTTTCAGCAGCGGTGTCAGCACGGCACAAATCACTCCGGAAACCACCGCTGCGATCGCGATTCCAAAAAAGACCTCGCCATAAACACCGACCGAATCGATGGGTGGTGGGATGTCGGACTTGCTGCCGCCTTCAGCGGAAACACCGGTGAACTGCGAGATGATCGCGGCCAAATACTGACTAAAGGCGGTTGCCAAGAACCAGCCGCCCATCACGGTGCTGACCAAATGCTTGGGGCTCAACTTGGTCATTTGCGACAGCCCCACGGGACTCAAACAAAGCTCTCCCGTCGTGTGCAGCAAATAACCCAAAGCCAACCATCCCACCGCCACCATGCCTCGCGAATCCGCCGAAGCGGCGCCCAAGTACAACGCGTAAAAACCAAGTCCCAGTTGGATCAGGCCCAATCCAAACTTGAGCGGGGCGCTGGGATCTTTGCCAATGATCGCCAAACGAGTCCACAGGAAGGCAAGCGGCAAACCGAAAACCAGAATGAAGATCGCGTTGAGTGCCTGAAAACTGCTGGCCGCCAATTCATCCTTGCGGCTGGTGACGCCCATGCCGACATTGTCTTCGGTGACTTTCCAGTCGATCGTAAAATCGGCGTCAGCGGCCTCTTTGCGAAGGTCATTCAAGTCCGTCATCGTGAACACTTCGCCATCGCGTTTGTAGCCCAGTTGTTCCTGAGTCGGCTGCAACTGAATCGTCTCACCCACTTGATCGGCGGTCACGACGGTGTCCGCGGTCACCCGGTCGACATTTCTGTCGGTGAAGTTGTTGATGCTGCTGCCGGCCTGTTCAAAGAAAGCGAAAAACAGCATCTGAAAAAAGATCAACACCAACGCAACGATCATTCGATGTCGCCAAATTTTGTTTAAGCGAAAGGTTTCCACCAGCAGGTAACCAAAGGCAATTAGACCGATGACCGAAAGAACCAAACCGGCCGGCTTGGAGACTTCGGCCAGTAGCACCGACGCGAGTTTTCCCACGGTGCCGCTGGCGGCAACACTCTCGATTTGTTCCTCGGGAATCAGTTGGAAGCTTTCGTTGTTATTGAACGGCGCGAACCCTGAAACCAGGAGTGCAAAGATCGGGATGACGATCAAAATTCCGCCCAAGACCGCGGGCCAAACCCCGGCTTTGACAACGTCATCGGGAGGTGTGCCGACGGATTTGGGAATGCCGCCCCGTGACAACGCCACACATGCAATGATTCCGGCGGCCAACAACGCCACCGCGACGAGGATATTGATCCCAATCGCCCAAGGATTATCCGGCCGAAACCAAAGCAAACCGCCGGCGGTCGCCACCGCCGCCAAGCCAATAAGTAACTGTGTGATCAAGTTTGGCATCACGAACACCGCCAAGCCGACCATCATGCCAAGGGTGGCAAGCCCGAAACCCCAGTGCCAGCCCCAGGTTTCGCCAAGGTAGCCGCATAGCAGTGGGCTGATCGCGGCGCCCAGATTGATGCCCATATAAAAAATGGTAAACCCGCTATCGCGTTTGGGGCTCCCCGGGCGATACATTCCGCCAACCATGGTCGAAATGTTGGGTTTGAAAAATCCGTTGCCGGTGATCAGCAACGCCAGTGCAAAGAAGAACGGCCAGTCCGATTCGTAGGTCATCAATAGGTGACCCAGGGACATCAGCACACCACCCACGATCACCGCGCGTCGCTGGCCCAAAAACTTGTCCGCCAGAAAACCGCCGATAAACGGCGTCATGTACACCAGCGCCGTGTACGCACCATAAACGGTGTAGGCTTGAGAATCGCCGTAACCGAGGAAGCCTTTTGTCATGTACAAGACCAGCAGCGCCCGCATACCGTAATAACTGAAGCGTTCCCACATCTCGGCAAAGAAGATGGTGAACAGCCCAGCGGGGTGGCCAAAGATTTCCGCCGGTTCGTCACCCAGGTGAGCCGCCTCACCCGCCGGCCCCATCCCGGTCTCCTCGGCGCGGGAGATTTCAGCTTCCTGGGGCGCATACGGATTGGGCTTCTGATCGTCTTCGGCCATCGACTCTCTTCGGGGGGCTCGGCGTGATTTTCCCGGATGCGCATCACCCGGCAGCCTTAGCAATATGTTCGATGCTGACCGGCGAGACAACGCAGCAACGAAGTTTGCGTCGTTTTGACGCCCCGATTGAGCACCTTTGACGTGCTGATCATTCGATCGTTGCGTCGTTCACTCGATCGTTTCGTCGTTCTCTCGACCGTTGCGTCGTTCACTCGATCGTTTCGTCGTTCACTCGACCGTTGCGTCGTTCACTCGACCGTTTCGGGGGCTCCAACCAGGGCCGGTCGTTTGCCGGCGTGAAAATAAACGCGGTTGCGGCCGACGTTCTTGGCCGCATACAGCGCCTCGTCTGCGCGGCGGACGATGGGCGCGATCAAACCATCCTCGCGGGGTTCGGCCACGCCCATGCTGACCGTCACGTCAATCGTTTTGCCGCCATGGTCGACAGGGTAATCCTCGATCGCCTGGCGGACTCGGTTCAATTTGTCCGCCGCGACACGCAGCGGCGGACGCATCACGATCGCGAATTCCTCGCCGCCGAACCGGGCCACCAAGTCCGCATCGTCGGACGTCCGCACCAAAATTTCGGCGACCTCGCGTAAGACTTGATCGCCGGCGGGATGCCCGAATTTGTCGTTGATGCGTTTGAAGTGATCAATATCGATCAAGCACACGACGAACGATCGGCCACCGTTGCGATATTGAACAAACAACTCGTCCAGCTTTTGGTCCAGGGCCCGCCGGTTGGCCAGCCCCGTCAACCCATCGGTGCGTGCCTCGCTGAGGTAGCTTTCGATTTGGCTGGTTTGTTGTTCCAGCTGATCCTCGGCGATCTCCAAGCGTTCCTGCAGCTTGGTGTTGCTGTGCATCACCTGACGCAGCAACAATAAAAACCGATTCTCGCCCGTCGTGCCGGCCGCGGACAACGATCGATCCATGTCGACCAGCTGGTCCTGAAAATCCGAAACATCTCCCGAATAGCGGTTGGTCCAATCGGACAACTGGCCCAAAAATTCAAGCATCCGCTCCCGCTCGGATTCCTCCAGTGCAGACAGATGTTCGGCCTGTTCCAACTGGGCTTTGACCGTGCCGCTGGCGACGCGACGTCCCAGCACAAAGCCGACGACCAGCAACACCAGCGCCGCCAACAGCCCCAGTCCCGTCGCGATGGCTGGCGAAGCGGAAACGCTGATTGCCGGCAACAACGCTGGCGCCGGCGTCCACAAGGAAACGATCAATACACCCGTCTCATCGAATGGAATGCTGTGTTCTCTGGTCGCCGCGAATTCGCTGGGATGCGGGCGCGGGAACTCGGCTCTCGGTCACACCCGATTCCAGCGGCCACAGCACACTGTCGCGTGCGATCACAACCACGCCGCGATCGGTGACCGTAAATCCACGCCGACGGTCGGCTTCGGCATCAAAACCGATTTCCCAATCGGCGGGAATCTCGACGCCTTTGTCGACAATCGTTTTTCGCAGCTTGCAATGCCGGCCAACGACGACGTTATCGAACAAAATGCATTTTTCGACATCGGCATAACTGTTGACGCGAACATTGGGGCCCAGCACGCTTTGACGCACGTGCCCGCCGCTGATGATCGATCCCTGGCAAACCATCGAATCGAGTGCCTCGCCGCGTCGCGGCGATCTCGAACCGCTGCCGAAAACAAACTTGGGCGGCGGATGCATCGGCTGGAAGGCCCGAATCGGCCACTGGTCGTCGTACAGATTCAATTGCGGATCGACTTCCACCAAATCCATGTTGGCTTCGTAAAACGCGTCGAGTGTTCCGACGTCACGCCAATAAGCGTCTTCCTTGCCGTTTTGGTCCAAGAACGGAAACGCACAAACACGGTGATCGGCAATCGCCGCCGGGATGATGTTTTTGCCAAAGTCATGGGCACTTTGGTCGCTGGTCGCATCGGCGCATAACTGTTCGTAAAGAAATTCAGCGCCAAAGACATAAATCCCCATCGACGCCAGATAGGTGTCGTCATCCCCGGGCATCGGCTTGGGATCGTTGGGTTTTTCTTCAAAGCCGATCACGCGACGCTGCGGGTCGATTTGCATGACGCCAAATTGCCGTGCCTCTTCTCGGGAGACTCGCAACGCCCCGATGGTGATGTCGGCGTCGTTTTGACGATGGAATTCGACCATCGGGCCGTAATCCATCTTGTAAATGTGGTCGCCTGCCAGAATCACGACATCGCGAGGTTGTTCGCGTTCGATGGCGTAGATGTTTTGGTAGACCGCGTCGGCGGTGCCGCGGTACCAATCGTCGCCCAAACGCTGCTGCGGCGGAACGACGTCGATAAATTCGCCAAGCTCGCGACAAAAGTAGCTACGCCAAGCTTGATTGATGTGCCGGTCCAGCGATTGGGCCTTGTATTGCGTCAGCAGCAGGATCCGTCGCATGCCGCTGTTCAAACAATTCGACAGCACAAAATCAGCGATCCGGTACAACCCACCAAAGGGGACCGCGGGCTTGGCGCGATCTCGCGTCAGCGGTTCCAGTCGTGAACCGCGGCCACCCGCCAGGATGACGGTCAACAGGTCTCGCATCTGCCAAATCCTTTGGTGCTATGAATGGGGTGTTGTGCCCACCGGTTCGCCGACGCCAAGGAGCGTCGGTTCGACGCACGCCGAAAGTCTAGCCGATCGGGTCCGCTGTTTCGATGCTTCGGTGGGCCGATACAATGGTTTGAAGTTTGCTTTCACATTTCCTCACGCATCCCCGAAACCACCGAGCATCCCCATGGCCGATTCCATCCAGTCGTTGATCCAAACCGGAACCAAGCTTTATCTGGATTCGGTTCAACCCGAGGAAGTCGATCAAAATTTGGCCTGGGGCGCCGTGGGTGCGACCAGCAACCCCGCCATCATTTCTTCCATCGTCAAAAGTGGCGGCTTCGACCAAAGAATCGAGGCACTGCTGGCGGAAAACCTGGACGATGGAACCATCGCCTGGCGATTGACCGACGAATTGGTGACCCAGGCCGAGCAGAAATTCGAGGCGACTTTTCGGGCCGCCGGCGGAAATACCGGCTGGGTAAGTTTTGAATTGGACCCGCTGCTGGAGGACCCGGCCGAGAATATCGACACCGCCGAGCGAACCCGCCGCTACATCGAACTGGGCAAGGAATGGGCCGCCGGGCACACCAATCGCATGATCAAGGTGCCCGCGACGCCGGCGGGATTGGCCGCGTTCGAAGAACTTGCCGCCGCCGGCGTCACCTTGAACGTGACGCTGATTTTCACCGATCAGCAATACGAACAAGCCCGCGAAGCGATTTGGCGTGGTGCCCAGAAACGCGGCACGCTGTCGGATTTTAAAAGCGTTTACAGCATCTTTATTTCACGCATCGACGTTTATACCGAAAAGGAATTGCCCGAGCTCTCTGACGCCGCCCAGGGACAAGTCGGAATTTTGAACGCCAAACGAATTTGGAAGGACAACCAGGCTTTCTGGAGCGACAAGGGTTTGGAATTGGAACAGGAATTGATCTTTGCCAGCACGGGCACCAAGAATCCCAATGACGCACCCTGGAAATACGTGCAGGCACTGGCCGGCAGCGATATCCAAACCAACCCGCCGAAAACCAACCAGGCGGTTGCCGAAAGCGGTTTGACGTTTTCACGAACCGTCGACGAAATGCCGCCTGCCGAGGTGCAGCAGGAGATCGACGACAAGCTGGACGTCGCCGCAATGCAAGCCACGCTGATGGACGAAGGAGTCGCCAAGTTCGTCAAACCCCAGCGAGCGTTGATCGAATTGATCGCCGCCAAACGGGCCCAGCTGGTCGGCTAGGAAACCGTACCCGTGAGCGGCGAGCCGCCAGCCGCCGGTACAAGCGCCCGAAACCGACAGCTAACGCCTCGTCGCTCACCCTCGGCGGACCCGCCGGTCCCCAGCGAGCGGCGAGACGATACACGCCGGTACCAGCACTGAAAACCGACGGCTAACGCTCCGTCGCTCCCGCTCGTATCCGGGGCACCGATTCAAGCTACAGGCCGTGAAGTCACGGGAAACAAATTTTTCACCTGTTTCCCAGTCACAATCCATGCCGCCGGATACTTGGGCCGTCCGCAGCGAACGTGCCGGGGGTTCGTGATTCGAAGTCCGCAGGTCCGTTTTGCCATGACGACCCGTCGTCGAGCCCTTGCTCTACTTTGATTCAGTTTCTCCTTTCCCGTCAAACAACTTCACCAACTCCCTAGCAAATCCAAGGCATTCTTCATCGTCCCTGAATGCATCCTTTTTCATGGCCTCCAAAAATTGTCGTCGGTAAGTTTCAGCCTCCCGTGCTTTTCCGAGCTGGTGGTAGCTCATGGCGAGAAACGCTAGATCCCTGGCGTGAAATTCAGCAACGCCCAGCTGTTGAGGCGACAACTCAACCGACTGTAAGCAAGCCTCAACGGCTGCCTGGTAGTTTCCAAGTCGATACTCCGCAACTCCCAGCGTATTAAGAAAGAGTGCAAGGGGAAATTCTTTGCAAACCACCCGCATCTTGGCAACAGACAGTTCGCGAGGTCTACGTTTGAGAATTACGCTTCGAAGCTCACCGTTTACTTTGCGAGCCTCGCGTTCCGAGGGCTGAAAAGGACGTACTTGATGGAACTCATAGTTCGCGAGGTCGAGAAACTCCCCGTCTGCCAACGTGATTCTCCGATTCTCATTGGCAAAGCCGAGCGACTGACCAAGGATACGGTAAGACCCGGGCGAAAGCTTGGCAAAAAATGCCCCTGATTCGGAGAGTGACAGAGGCTCTCTCGTTGGCCACCGTGGCCTTGGTTCGGTTCCATTGCTCGGGTGTTCTTTCGTACCAGCGGGGCAATCACAAGCTCAGTAAGCTTTGGATTGGAGACCTTCCCCGTCAATGTCGCCATCTGAGAGGACTTTGTTTTGGGCAGGTAGACGTCGCCAACACAGTGCAAAAGGCCTTCGCCGTGCCTTGGGTAGATGATTGCGGTGTCGTGCCCCATACGCTGAAACGAAAAAGGCCTGTCTGAAGGTCCAACAGCAGTCACAAAGTACCCTCCGGGAAGAATCTCCATCTGTGCAGCCACGTCCCATGGATCTTTGATATTTTCTGCCACAACGCGGCCGAATAAGACTTGCCCCTCTCTGTATCGATTTACTTTCTCTAGGCACTTCACCAGTCTTTGCCTGAAGGCCTTGCCAGTCTCTCCAGCTTCGTCTTGAAGAGCCTGGAAATCGATCATCGCCATTGCCTCTGAACGGATCTTAGGCGATAGATTCTGCAAGTCCTCAGGTTCAAGTTTTGCCCACAAGCGGCGAGCCGTGACTGGGTCTTCTTTTCGGTAATTCGCAATCACAAGCAACGCGACCTCATCCGGAGTCAACATTGATTCGGCCTTCACGTTTAGCAATGAGATAAGCTCGTCCACTCTTTTCGCGCGAAGCAGGCACAGTCCAAATGTGACACGACAAAGACTTTCTTCACCGTGTTGCGCAGCAAGCTGTCGGCAATCCGAAAGAACTGACACCGCAATGTGTTCGAACGGCGATCGATTCAGCAGGTCAAACAAACCCCTGTTTCTTTCCATCCAAGAAGTCAGCGACGTCGCCGCAGGGCGATCTGCATCGGTGGAATCCAAACGCAGTAGCTGTCCATGCTCCGTTCCAACCATTAGCCCTCGAGTTGGATGAAATGCAGCACATGTACCCTCCGTTCGGAACACCTGTCTTCCTGACGCCGTATCAAATAGTTCCACGAGCGCCGGTGCACCCGCCACAGCCAGTCGCGTGCCATCTGCCGAAAAACTTAGCGAACGAATCAACCCGCCGGCTTCTGCTTGGAAAACCTTGGCACCGTCTTTTGCCTGCCAAACGGAAACCGAGCGACCAGAAGACGCAGCAAGGATGTCACGTTTGTCCGAGTAAGTTACTAGATCGGCTCTGTCGGCCTCTATCGAGAATCTGACTTTCTCGAAGTGGCTGTCCCAAACTGCAGGGGAGCCTGGTATCGTGAAACGGCCACGTTCCCGTCCCAACACTGCATCGCAGTGACCAACGTTGGGAAATCCTTGGTCGCAACTTTACCTTTTGAGCGAACTGAATATACCTCAACACTGCACGGATGATTCAGGGCACCGCCAACGGCGAGTGCAACACGATCCTCGTCAAGAAACGAAGCGGCGACCACTGCGTCCGGGGAAGAAATCCGAAACTTTTCTCGCCCTTCCACGATGGACCACACGGTGCAG
>JBCCRW010000211.1:0-10152 GCA_039201055.1 Planctomycetota bacterium
AATGACCACCGTCGGCGTCACCGATGTCGATCGGCGGGCGACGTTGCAGGCCGCCATCGATGCCGGCATCCGGCGATTCGACACCGCGTTTTCCTATGGTCGAGATGGTCAATCGGATCGTTGGCTTGGGCAGTATCTGCCATCGATCCGCGATGAAGCGTTTGTCGTCGGCAAGGTCGGCCAGCGTTACGAACCATCGGGAAAACGCGTCGCCGACGGTTCCCCCAAAACGTTGATCCGTGACGCCGAAACCTCGCTGTCGCGTCTTGGCCTGGATCGATTCGACCTATTGATGTTGCACCAGATCGATCCCAGCGTTGCACCGGAGCAATCGATGGCGGCACTGCTTGCCCTTCAAGATCGCGGATTGACCAAGCAAATCGGTGTTTGCAATGTTGATCTACCGCTCTTGCGGGAACTTGCCGCGAACTTCCCCATCGCCGCGATTCAGTGCCCGCTGAATCTCTTACAGCCGGACCGATTGGGAATGATCCAGTGGTGCGCGGGCCATGGAATTCAAACGCATGTGTTTTGGACCTTGATGAAAGGTTTGCTAGCCGGCAGCATTCGTCGCAACCACGTGTTTGCCGATGGCGACAGTCGACCGGGGTATGACATTTTTCAGGGAACCGCGTTTGAGCGTGCCCAGCGACTGATCGACGAGCTTGATGCACTGGCAAAATCCTCGCGGCGAACGATCAGTCAACTATCGATCGGCTGGGCGATGTCGCAGCCCGGTGTGACCGCACCGTTGGTGGGCGCGCGGCGACCAGCACAGGTGCAAGAGATTGCGGCGGCAAGCCAATTGAACGCCGACGTTCTGGAGCAGATCGAACGAATCGTCCGCGAAACCGAAAGGTGAGCCGCAAGCGAGCCGGACGCCACCCCCGGCGGCTCACCTAAACCGTCTTCGCGATCGCCCGCTTGATCAACTTGGGCATGCCGCGACGGATGGCGGACCAGCTTCCCTGGGCTCCCTTTTTGGGTCGCAGAACGATGTCGTAACCCGGTTCCAGGTCCCCGCGGCAATCCCGAAACGCCTCGCGTATCCATCGCTTCCACCGATTCCGCACCACGGCGTTGCCGGTCTTCTTTGGAATCGTGACACCCATTCGCACCGGAGCACCCGCCTCACGACGTCGCACAAAGGCCACCAGGACTCCGTTTGCGGCAACGCCGCCATGGCGAATGATTTCGGCAAAGTCCACATCGCGAACGATTCGATCGCGTTTGCGAAACGTTTGTCGCATTTAGAACTTTAGATCTTCGCGTGGCTGCATCGGATTGCGGGATTCAAAAGATTCGATCCACTGCTTGGAATCCGCGTCCACCGAATCCGGTGTAACGACCTGCAATATCGCGATCAGGTCTCCCGGTGGCGACGACTGGATTCCCAAGCCTTTCAGCCGCAATCGGCGTCCGCTGTCACTGCACGGTGGGACGGTCAACGCGACGGTCCCTTTCGGCGTGGGCACGTCGACCTTTCCACCCAGCACGGCTTCCCCCAGGGTGACCGGCACGGTGACTTCCAGGTTCGCGCCGACGCGTCGGTAGTTTGGATGTTCGCTGATCTTGATCATCAAAATCAGGTCACCCGGATGGCCACCACCGGACCCGGGATGGCCTTTGCCGCGGAGCCGGATTTTCGAACCGTCCCGGACCCCGGCGGGAATGTTGACGGCCAGTTTTTCATCGCCCAGGTAGAATTCGGTTTTGCCGCCTCGCACGGCGGTTTCCAGCGGCAATTCCAACTCGTGTCGACGATTTCCGCCGGCGGCCGGTCCACGCTGGCGACGGCCGGCTTGGGGACCGGCCGAACGGGTACCGGCCGGCCGCGCTGCCGCACCGCCGGTCAATTGTTCAAAAAAATCTCCAAAGCCATCAAACTGAAAGCCGCCCCCACCACCGCCGCGACCGGCAGCCCCAAAAATGGAATCCAGGTCGAGCCCTTGGAATTGGGCACCACCACCACCGCCGGGATAGTAGCCACCACTGCGGATCTTTTCAAAGTCCGCACCATATTGGTCGTATGCGGCCCGCTTATCGTCGTCGCTGAGCACATCGTAAGCCTCCTGAATCCGCTTGAAACGCTCCTTGGCCCGCGCGTCGTCGGGATTTTTGTCAGGATGGTATTTGGTGGCCAGCTTGCGATGAGCTTTTTTGATGTCGGCCTTGGCAGCATCGCGGCCAACGCCCAAAACTTCGTATAAATCGTCGGACACGTTCGCGGTGGACATCGTCAAAAAGGGAAAGCAGTGGTCGAATTCGCGGCATCTTAAAGGATAGCAAACACGAACCGAGCACAAAAAAAGCTCCGGCGACTTGCGTCACCGAAGCTTTTATTTTTTCGCGGAGACGGCTCGTGGGCAACGCCCACGAGCATCACGAACGCCAGGGAACTAGTTGCAGTCGGTGCAACCGGCGCCGGTCGCCATGGGCTGGGTTTGCATGATCGCACCCGAGCCATAGCTCATTCCCGAACCGTAGCTCATTCCCGAATCCATGATCATGCCCGATCCATAGCTGGCACCGGAGTCCATGATCACACCCGAGCCGTAGCTGACACCGCCGGTGACAACCGGAACGGTGGTCGTGGTTGGGACCTGGATGGTTTCCATGGTCGTGACGGGCACACAAACGGAATAGGTTTCCGGAACTTGCTCGGTGACCGTGTCATAAGTGGTCACGTTGTAGTTGCGGACACGAGTTTCCGGAACGTTCACGGTGTAGTTCACGTCACGGGTTCGCTGCTGCGTTTCCATACGGGTCTTGGTGACCGTACGGGTACGAGTTTCCGTTTGCATGGTCGTACGCGGGACCATGCGAGTCTTGGTTTCCAGACGGGTCAGTTGCACCGGGATTTGACGCGTACGAGTTTCCGAAACCATGGTGGTGTAAGGAACCGTTCGCGAACGTTCTTCGCTGCGGTACTTGGTGACCGTACGCGAACGCTCTTCCTGACGGGTCCGTTGGACGGACACGGTGCGGGTTCGCGTTTCGGTGGTCATCTCGGTGTAGTTGACGTTGCGAGTACGCGTCTCTTGACGGGTCTGCGTCACCGGAACCATGCGGGTCCGAGTCTCGGTCGTCATTTCCGTGTAAGGAACCTCGCGAGTCCGGGTTTCCGTACGGGTACGGGTGACCGGAACGGTGCGGGTTTGGGTTTGCGTGGTCATCGTCGTGAACGGCACCTCACGGGTCTTCGTTTCGATGCGGCAGCGTTGAACCGGCACCTCACGAGTCTGCGTTTCGGTGCGGTACTTCGTCACAACATAGTCACGAGTCCGCTGCTCTTGACGCATCCGCTGGACTTGAACCGATCGGGTTCGGGTCTCGGTGCGATACTTGGTCACGTTGACCATTCGCGTCTGCGTTTCGGTACGCATACGAGTCACGGGGACCTCACGCGTTTGCGTCTGAGTGGTCATCCGGGTGACGTTGTAGGTGTAAGGAACCTGCTCGCTCTGCTGCTGGTACGTGGTCACCGGGACCTCTTCGGTCACGACGTTCGGCACGTAGACTTGGCGATACTGGACGGTCGGGCCGCAACCGGCTCCGACGCCACCACCGACAACTCCGCCACCACCGATGGCAGTGCCGCAGGGGTCGGTGGCACAGGGGTCGGGACAGCCGCATGCCGGCGTGGTTGCACAACCGCAGCCGTCGCCCGCGACGCCGCCACCACCTAGCATTCCGCCGCCGTAGACGCCGCCCGCCGAACCACCACCAACCACAACGGGCTGGCACTGGTAGCCACCGAGGTCCTTGGTCACGGTGCGACTGGACTGAACCGGCACGCACTTGGTGACGGTGCGATAAGCCGTTTGTGTTTCCTGCACCGGGACGTTGACCGTGTAGGTCTGGGTCGTCATCTCGGTGTAGGGAACGTTGACGGTATAGTCCTGTGCGACTTGCTCGGTGTAGGGCACCGTGACCGTGTACGGTTGTTCGACCGTTTCGGTGTAGGGCACGTTGACCGTGTAAGTTTGTGTTTGGGTTTCCTGATAAGGAACCTGAACGGTGTAAGTTTGTGAGATCATCTCGGTGTACGGCACCGACACCTGGTAGGTTTCGGTGCGCGTCGAGGTGACGGGAACTTGAACCGTATAGGACTGTTCGACCTGTTCGGTGTACGGAACATTCACGGTGTAGGTCTCAGTGCGCGACTTTTGCACGGGAACCTGAGCCGTGTAGGCCTGCTCAACCTCGGTCGTGTAAGGCACCGAGACGGTGTATTCCTCAACACGAGTCGTCGTGACAGGAACTTGCACTGTGTACGGCTGTTCGACCTGTTCGGTGAACGGAACGGTCACGGTGTACGATTCTTCTTCTTGGTAGGGAACCGAAACAGTGTAGGTTTCGGTACGCTCTTCGGTCTTGGGGACCTGAACGGTGAAGGTCTCCTCACGCATTTCGGTGTAAGGCACGGAAACCTGGTAGCTTTCTTCGACCTGCGTGGTCACGGGGACCTGCACGGTGTACTGCTCTTCCTCCGTGTACGGAACAGCGACCTGGACGTCATAGGTCTCGGTGCGTGTTTGCGTTTGCGGAACGTTGACGGTATACGTTTGCTGACGCGTTTCGACTCGTGCAACTTGCTTACAAACATTTCGCATCCGCGTCATCGTTTGACGCTGGTAGGTCGTGCGCGGGACCGTTTGGGTCTGCATCACCGTTTGCGTTTGATAGGTCACGGTTGGGCCGCAAACCCCACCGGCCATCTCGCCGCCAACGTATCCACCACCGACGACCGTTCCACCACTGCTGCCGAGCATTGTCGCTCCGCCGCCGTAGGAAACGCCGGTACCACAATCATTGCAGCTACCCGACTGAGCGTACGCCGGTGCGGTCAGCAACATTGCCACCCCGCCGGCGCACAAAGTTCGGAAAACTTGTGCTTTCATCAAAGGAACCTCTAGGAACTACTTACAGCCTTAATGGCCACTGAAGGAAAAACGAGGGAGACTGTAACGGCTGCGCAATTTCTGCGGGTTTTCCCGCGGCCGCCAATGTTAGGGGCGGGCGGACCAAAGTCAACCAAGCGTCAAGAGAAATTGGGCAAGTTCGGTTGAGATTGCCGAGGATTTCTGGAACTTTGCCCCTTAGCGACCCGTCTGCGGACATGCCGGACCGTTATTTGCGGTTAAGGGGGAAATCGGCACCGGTCTGTCGCGGTGCTAAAGACATGCGTACTTGACGAGCGTACCATCGCTCGAAAGACACGATTTGACTCAGTTGTTGGCGAGAAAAGATCGATGAGCGGATCGATCAAAGCGAGCGTGGCCGCGGGCGGCAATCTTTCCAAAGCAGCCGATGAGGGCTCGCTGAGCGGTGATGGTCCGCAACCCGATTCCAGCGCGAAATACATCTGCATCGGCCGCTTGGACCGTCTGCCCGAGGGCACCCATTCCGACGATTTCGTGCACATCGATGGGTCGATCGCCGTCGTCGACGAGCTGAACGATCCCGCGATCAAGGGCGTGTGGATTGACCGCGACGAATTTCCGAAGCTAGCGCAATTACGCGGAATTTCAAAGAGCCACAAAATCCTTCGCGATATGCCCGAGGGCGTCGTGTTAATCGATCGCGACCTGCGAGTGTTGTGGGCCAACCGCCGCATGGCACAGTGGTCCGGCCGCAGCGAGCAGGATTTGATCGGCGAAAACTTTTATTCGACGATGGCGGACCCCGAAATCATGGGGCCGGACTTTTGCCCCTTCCACACCGCGCTGGCCACTGGCGAAGAGGCCAGCAGCACGCTGCACCGACATGACAATCGGTACTTTCAAGTGCACGCGGCGCCGCTGGACGACGAAGTCGCGGTGCCGCAATTGGTGGTGACGGTCAGCGACATCACCAAGGAGATCTTGCAACAGCAAAAGCTGGAGGCCATTCATCAGGCCGGTCGCGAGTTGGCCGACCTGCGGCCCTCGGAAATTTTCATGATGGAGGTCGATGAGCGGATTGAATTGCTCAAGGACAACATCCGCCACTACTTGAGCGACCTGCTGAATTTCGAGTTCATCGAAATTCGCTTGCTGGAACACTCCACCGGCAACCTGATGCCGCTGCTGTCGGTGGGCATCGATCAACAAGCCGCCGACCGACAACTGTTTGCCTACCCACAGGGCAACGGCGTGACCGGCTACGTCGCCGCCAGCGGTCAACCTTATATCTGTCATGATGTCGAAAACGACCCGTTGTTCATTCCCGGGGTCGCCGGCAGCCGCAGCAGCATTACCGCGGCGCTGATGTTGCACGATCAAGTGCTGGGCACCTTGAACGTCGAAAGCCCCGAACCGCACGCGTTCACCGACGCCGACCTGCAGTTCTTGGAAATTTTTGCCCGCGATGTCGCCTTCGCACTCAACACACTCGAGTTGCTGGTTGCCCAAAAAGCCGACACGGCCCAGCAAAGCTGCGACGCGATTCACTCGGCCGTCGCGATGCCTGTCGACGAAATCTTGAACGACGCCGTCAACGTGATGGAAAATTACATCGGTCACGGCGATGAACTTGGCGACCGCCTGCGTCGCATCCTGCAGAACGCGCGGGACATCAAAAAGACGATCCAGCAAATCGGCCAAAAGATGACGCCGATGGAAGCGGTACCCATCGGCGCGGCCAACCCCCAACAACAAAAACTCCGGGGCAAACGGGTGCTTGTCGTCGATGCCGATAGCCAAGTCCGCGAAGATGCGCATCAGTTGCTTGAAAAATATGGCTGCGATGTGGAAACGGCGCACCGTGGCGAAGAGGCCGTGATGATGGTTCGCAGCGGTGGCGGACCGGCGGAATATGACGTCATCATCGCCGATATCAAATTGCCCGATTTCAGCGGCTACCAACTGATGCTGCGGCTGGGCAAATTGATGTCCCGCGTGCCGATGGTGTTGATGACCGGATTTGGATACGACCCCGGGCATTCGATCGTCAAAGCACGTCAAAACGGTTTGCATCCCAAGTGCGTCTTGTTCAAACCCTTCCGCTTGGATCAATTGATTGACACGGTCACCACGGTCATCGAATTGAACGAGTCCGATCCGCCGCAACCGACCGACACGACGCAACCGACCGACACGCCGCAACCGACACACGACGTTGCACCCGAGCAGCTCGGACGCCGCGATGACTTCGGTGGTGGTGATGGCGGAACCGGAGACAACGATGACTTCAGCGGCGGGACGCCGACCGACACAGGTGCGATTTGAATCGCCGGCCCCTCGTCGCGGTGACGGTGGGAGAGATGTCCGGCATTGGCCCTGAACTGTCGCTCCGCCTGCTGCGTGACCCGGCCATCACCCGCGCCGCGGATCTTAGGTTGTACGGGCCCCAGGCCGCGATTTACCACCTGGCGAATACCTTGGGTTGGGCCGCGCCGGCCGACGAACAATTGGTCGATTGCGGCGAAATCGACTTGCAGCATTTGCGGGCCGGACAATTCGATGCGATGACCGGCGCCGCGTCGCACGCCGCCGTCATCGCCGCGATCGACGACGCGGTGGCCGGACTTGTCGACGCCATCGTGACCGGGCCGATTCAAAAAGAGGCCTGGCACGCGGCGGGCATCCCAACACGCGGTCACACCGAATTACTGGCCCAGCGCAGCGGAGCGGCCAGCCACGCGATGATGTTGGCGTCACCGGCTTTGGCCTGTGTCTTGGTGACCACGCACATTCCGCTGGCTTTTGTCCCCCAACAATTGCGAAGCGACGAAATCCTGCGGGTGATTCACTTAGCCCACGACCACGCGGCTCGGTTCCGCGTCGCCGGGGAACGTCCGCCACGCGTGGGCGTTTGTGGACTGAACCCCCACGCCGGTGAACACGGTTTGATGTCTTGCGGCGAAGAAGAACAGATCATTGCACCGGCGATTCAGGCGGCACGCGAATGCGGCTTGCATGTCGACGGGCCGCTTTCGCCCGACACCGCGTTCACGGCGGCTTCGCGGGCGCTTTTCGACATTCACGTGTGCATGTATCACGACCAGGGATTGATCCCGCTGAAAACATTGGACTTTGATCGCGGAATCAACGTCACGCTGGGCTTGCCCATCATTCGCACCAGTGTCGATCACGGCACGGCGATGGATTTGGCTTGGCAGGGTGCGGCCGATGCGACCAGCATGAAGGCGGCCACGCAAATGGCGATCGAAATGGCCCGCCGCGAAGCGGGACATTCCGGATGAATTCCGGGAACCGGGCGGAAGCAAGCCGTCATGTGATCCTTTCGCGTCACGCATGCCGGGTCCTTTGGCGTCACACATGCTTGGCGTTTGCCGCCGTCGCGATTTGTTTCATCTATGCCGGCGACGCGCCGCCCGGCGTCAACGAAGCCCACTACTGGGTGAAGTCACAGAATTTTTGGGATCCCAGCCACCTGCCGGGTGACGTGTTTGCATCCAGCGGCAAGGCCCACGCATTTTTTTACGCGACCTTTGGTTGGCTGAACCGCGTCTTGACCCTGGAGGCGGCAGTTTGGTGCGGGCGCCTGATCGGCTGGCTGATGCTGGCCATCGGGTTGCTTCGCTTGTGCCGCGTCGTCATGGGATCTTCGTCCTGGGCATTGTTGGTGCTGCCGCTGTGGATCACGTTGATGTCGATCGGTCACTTGGCCGGCGAATGGGTCGTCGGGGGAATCGAAGCCAAGGTTCCCGCTTACGGTTTGGTGTTATTGGGCCTGGCGAGTTTTTGTGACGGTCGACGCGATCTTGCCTGGGTGTGCTGGGGGGCCGCATCGGCGTTTCATGTCTTGACGGGCGGCTGGACGGTGTTGGCGGGGTTCTTCGCGCTCGCGATTCGTACGCTGTTAACCAATGACCGTTTGGTCATCGGGCGCGGCGAGCTGATTTGCTTGGTCATCGGTGCCGCGTTGTCGTTGCTGGGTTTATTGCCGGCGTTGGCAATGTCCGGCGACGATCCGGAAACCGCTTTGCGCGCCGCTCGCACCTACACCTATTTTCGCATTCCCCATCATCTGTTGCCCAGTTCGTTTCCCGCGATCGCCTGGGTTCGGTTTTCGGTTTTGGCCGCCGCGTCGTTGTGGGTGGCGAAAGTTTGGTCGCGGCGCTTGAAGGAATCCAAAGCGGCAAGTTTGAAGGGCCCGCAAGTGCCCGCACATGACCAGCAGCTTTCGCATGACCGGCAGCTTTCGGCGCGGGGACGCTTGGCGGAATTTACGGTGGGTGTCAGCCTGATCACGCTGCTGGGTTGCGGCGTGGGTTTATTACCGGCCGTTGCACCGGATTGGGGCGCCCGTTGGCTGCGGTTCTATTGGTTTCGCATCGGCGACGCGATGCTGCCCTTGGTGCTCGCGATCGGTCTATGTCAGTTCGCGCGAGACTCGCGGACACGCCAGGTGCGTGCGCGACGGCGTATCGCGCTCGGTTTGATTGTCAGCGGACTGATGCTGTTCGCCGGCTTGAGCGTGTCGCAAATGCGCGATGGCATTCCGGTTTCGGTCCGTCATCGCCTGCTGGGCGTGGATCGCGGCGCCAATCGGCAAGAACTGGCGGCCAGCTTTCGCGATTGGCAAAAGGTGTGCGATTGGGTTCGCCGATCGACGCCCGCCGACGAGGCACTGCTGACCCCACGACACCAACAAACGTTCAAGTGGTACGCCGGCCGAGCGGAAATCGTGAATTGGAAAGACGTGCCGCAGGATGCCGATTCGCTGTTGGAATGGCGACGACGGATGCGGGAGATCTACCCGGTTCGGTTGAACCAAAATCGAGTGCCGATCGGATACGGCATCCTGCTTGATTTCCGCAAACGCTACGACGTTCGCATGATGGTGGTTGATCGCCGGGTCGTGGGCATGGATTTGCCGCTCAAGAAGCTCTATCCGCGGCGTGATTCGCAGAATACCCACTATGCGGTGTATGAGTTGCCGATGCCGCCGGCCGTTTTAGGGCGCGGCAAGATGCGATTTTAGAAACGCGATCATCTCGGATTTCATCTGGGCACTGATAAAAGTCCCCAAATGGCCGCTTTTGTTGCAGCGAACGAGCTTCACCGGTGCGTTGCATTGTTCGGCTTGGCGGATCATTCGCCGGGCGTTTTCGATCGCGACCATCAAATCGGCATCGCCGTGGACCAGCAGCGTCGGCGGATCGTCGCCGTCGAGATGTTCGATGGGGGACGCCAGCTTGTA
>JBCCRW010000212.1:0-10148 GCA_039201055.1 Planctomycetota bacterium
CTCCGAGCTGCCTTTGGATCCCGGGAGGGCGAGGCGCACTATCAAGACGGGTTTGACGCGAACAACGACCAACGAATCGACCTGCTCGACTTTGCAAGTTTCCGAACGAACTTCGGTAGCTAGCTCTACACCAGAATCGATGCAGGAAAGATCGTCGGCGTGGCGCGAAATACCATTGGCGCTTGATTGACGCTCGGCGCCTTCACGTCGCCCGATTTGAAAGAGACGGCCGCGTAGGTGCGGCGTGCCACTCGGAGGTGTGGAGGTAATCCAACCGATCCTCGGCACGCGACTGTGCAACCGGAAAGTACCGAAGGAGGGACTCGAACCCTCACTCCCTTGCGGGAACTGGATTTTGAATCCAGCGCGTCTGCCAATTCCGCCACTTCGGCTTTCCTTTCAATCGAGCCGCATTGTAGCGTTCCAGCCGGCCGGTGGAAGGTCCACTGCCGCGTTGTTTATCGCCACAACCAGCGTCGAAACTCGGTGACCAATAATTCCGTCTGCTGAAAACTAAAGGCGATCGTTGAAACCGCCAGCGTGACCGCAATCAGCAACTCCAACAAGCCGCCCCGCACCCGCTGCGGTGCGGGTTGATCCGCCATCGACCGGCGTACCTGGACCAGCAAACGGATCCAAAATTCGGCGTTGTAAATCGGCTGAAACGAGACGATTCGGGCAAAGTCCATTCGCGGCCCACCATCGCAACGCAAGTCGATTTGCAAATTGGGCAAATGCACTTGAAAGATCTGCTCATTGCCGCCCGCGTCCGCATCCAGCACTTTGGCGGCCGCCAAGAGTCGCGGGTAAACCTCGCCGGGCGTGCGGCCGTAAACCACCAATGATGGCCGCGACACCAAACCGTACAAAGCCACAAACAGGCCGTACAGCGTTGCGATCGCCAACCAAACCGTGGGCCCGAACACGATCGCCGCCTGCCGCGGAAAGAACAGCTGCGCCGGTCCGATCGCAATGAAGCCGGAGACGGCCATCGCCAGCGCGGCGGTGTCCCGCGCGCCCGTCGTGACCAGGGCGCGGCCGGATAGCCGAATCGCCGAGAGCACGATGATGTAGACGACCACCGGCAGCACCGCGAGCAGCGCCGCGAAGGGATCAAGCATCACGACAACAATTCACGCTCGACCCATTTCGTGTCGTGCGTCGCTTCCAGAAATGTCGGATGCTGCAACACGCGATCATGAAACGATGCCGTGGTGGCAATGCCGTCGGTGCGAATTTCCGCCAACGCTCGCCGCATCGTATCGACGGCGTCCTGGCGAGTCGGACGGTGCACAATCAACTTGCCAATCATCGAATCATAATGCGGCGGCACAACGTAGCCGCCATACACGTGCGAATCGAAACGCACGCCCAGCCCGCCGGGGGCAAAGAAACGCTGGATCGTGCCCGGGTTGGGCATAAAGTTGCGATCCGGATTTTCCGCATTGATTCGGCATTCGATCGCGTGCCCCTGGATGCTCAAATCGCCCTGCTGGAACGACAACGCTTGTCCCATCGCGACACGAATTTGTTCCTTGATCAAATCAACGCCGGTGATCATTTCCGAAACCGGATGTTCCACCTGGATGCGGGCGTTCACTTCGATGAAGTAAAAGTTTTCGTCCGAGTCGACAATAAATTCAACCGTGCCGGCTCCGACGTAATCGGCTGCCTTGACCATCCGCACGGCCGCCGCGCAAATCGCCTCGCGAGTCGCCTGGGTCAGGTTGGGACTGGGCGCTTCCTCGATCAATTTTTGGTGACGCCGCTGGACGCTGCAATCGCGTTCGAAAAGATGACAAACGTTCCCCTTGGTATCGGCAATGACTTGAACTTCAATATGCCGCGGGGCGGTAATGAACTTTTCCAAATACACGCCGCCATTGCCGAATGCGGCAGCCGCCTCGGTGCGGGCCTGGACCAGCGAGGTCAACAATTGATCCTTGGATTCGGCGACCCGCATGCCTTTGCCGCCGCCACCGGCCGTCGCCTTGATCAACACCGGGTAGCCGATGGTTTCGGCAGTCTGCATCGCGATGTCATCGTCTTCAATCAAGCCATCGCTGCCGGGGACCACGGGGACTTCGGCGGCAATCGCCATCGAACGAGCGGTGTTTTTGTCGCCCAATTTTTCCATCGCCGTGGGACTGGGACCGATGAATTCGAAACCCGACGTCCGTGCGACTTCATTGAAGTGCGCGTTTTCGGCCAGGAAGCCGTAGCCGGGATGGATCGCGTCGGCGTCGGAGACTTCCGCCGCGGCAATAATGCGATCGATCTTTAGGTAGCTGTCGGCGCTTTTGGCCGGGCCAACACAATACGCTTCGTCGGCCATTTCGACGTGCATCGAAGTGGCGTCGGCTTCGCTGTAAATGGCCACCGAGGCGATGCCCATCTCACGGGCGGCCCGGATGATTCGCAGGGCGATTTCGCCGCGATTGGCGATCAGAATTTTTTTGAACACGTCGTTGTTTTTCTCGCACGAACGGCTATTCGGTGCGAATGCGAATCAAGGGTTTGCCGAAATCGACCGGCGATCCGTCGGCCACAAGCACCTCGACCACTTCGCCACTCATCTCCGCCGGAATTTCGTTGAACACCTTCATCGCTTCGACGATGCAAACGGTGGTTTCGGGCCCGACTCGATCGCCGACTTTGACAAACGGCGGGGCGTCGGGGTTGGGCTTGGTGTAAAAGGTGCCCACCATGGGCGCGTTGACGGTTTGGGTGCCCGCGTGCAGATCAGGCTTCGCTTCGCCGGCGGGCGGTGTGGCGGCCGCCGGTGCGGCAACGGGTGCCGCTGCGACAGGGCTGATGACGGGCGCGGCGGAGGCTCTGGCCAGTCGAATTTTCTCATCACCCTGTTGCAAATCGACCTCGCCCAGGTCGTGTTCTTCCATCAATTGGATGATCTGTCGAATACGTTCGACGTCAAAAACATCCTTCGGCTTTGCGCCTTTACTCATGCCGCCGCCTTTGCGCTGGGCTGGGTTCGAATTGCCATTGGCCGGAAAACGCAACGTTTTAGCCGATCCCCCGCATCTCATCGAGACCCTTGGGAATCCGCCCACCCAGGACTTCATGACCACCGGTGGTAATCAACACGTCGTCTTCGATTCGAATGCCGAAACGATTGTCCAAATAGATCCCCGGTTCCACCGTGACGACCATCCCGGCCTGCAGCGGCGTCTCGATCTTGCCGCCCATGCGTGGGGCTTCGTGAATGAACAAGCCCACGCCGTGACCCAGGGCGTGCTTGAACGCGTCGCCATACCCGGCGTCGGTCAACACGTTTCGGGCCGCCGCATCAATGTCTTGCGCGGCCACGCCCGGCTTGATCGCGGCAATCGCCGCCTCTTGTGCCGCCAAGCACGCCGCGTAGGCGTGGGCAAAATCGTCATCCACCCCGGACGTGTGCAGCGTTCGAGTCATGTCGCTGGCGTAGCCGTTGACCTTGGCACCCCAATCGATCAGCAGCGATTTCGCGCCGGCGATCGGCGTCGGGCCCGGGCGATAATGCGGCAACGCGCCGGCGGCGTCCACCGCGACGATGGGATCAAACGAACACCCCGACGCGCCGTGGCGACGCATTGCCGCTTCCAACGCATAGGCCAATTCCATTTCGGTCAGCGACACGTCCAGCGATGGCGGCGAACCGGGGCACAGACCGACGTCCAAAAACGCGTCCTCGGCAATCGCGACCGCCCGGCGAAGGATCGCAATCTCGTGTTCGTCCTTGATCATCCGCAGCGATTCGATCACCCCCGTTGTCGAAATCCAATTCGCATCCGACGCGTCTTGCAAATCGTTAAATAGCGCCACGGTCAAATGGTTGGCTTCGTAACCAATCCGTTGCTTCGAATCCGAACCGACGACGGCGTTAATAAAATCCGGCATGCGGACTTCGGGAGCACGAATGGAGACTTCCAGCCCCGGGCATTCTTTTGCAATCTGAGCCGTGTAGCGACCATCGCTTAGCAAGACCGTTTCCTGCGGTCGTACCCACAGGACGCTGGAGTCGCCCGTGAAGCCCGTCAAATAATGCACGTTCAATTCGTCGGTGACCAACATCGTATCGATGCCCAGCGATTCAAATTGACGAACCAATGATTGAATCCGAGTTGTGGATCGAATCCGCGTCTTTTCGATTTCGGAAGCTTGCGTCATGTTGACCGAGAGGTTGGCGATGGAGGCGTCATCAATGAAACCAGCACGAGCGTGACCAGTGCCAGTGGGATCGTCACGATGCCGGGCTGGCTGAAGGGCGCCAAGGCGGTTTGCGGATCCCAGCCATAAACTTTTTCATAGGTGTCACTGGAAACCAGGATCCAGGCCAGCGACGAAACCATGCCCACCAGCACGCTCGCGACGATCCCCGACTTGGTCGTCCGCGGCCAAAACAACAGCATCACCAAGGCGGGCAGATTCGCACTGGCGGCGACCGAAAACGCCCAGCCGACCAGATAGCCCACGTTTAATTCCTTGAACAAAATCCCCAGCAACATCGCGATCACCCCGACGATCACGGCGGTCAATTTGGCCAAGCGAACCTGAGCCGATTCGCCAATGTTCCAGCGGAACACACCCACGGCCAAGTCATGGGCCACCGCGCCGGCGCTGGCCAAAATCAAACCGCTGACCGTCCCCAAGACCGTCGTGAAAGCGATCGCCGATATGATCGCAAATAGCAACGGGCTGACCGTCCGCGCCAGCAGCGGCGCGGCCATGTTGGTATCGGTGGGGTCAAAGCTTCCGCTGACCATCGCTCCCAACCCCAGATACAACGTCAGCACATAAAAACCACCGATCGTCGCGATCCCAACGATCGTGCTTTTGCGAGCCGCCGCCGCGTCCTTGACCGTGTAATAACGAATCAAAATATGCGGTAGCGATGCCGTTCCGGCAAACAGGGCCAGCATCAAAGACAAGAAATTGAATTTGCCCACCCAATCATTCGTGCGAATGCCCGCAAACTTGGGGTGCTCGCCCGGCCGCAACACCTGCGACCCCGGTGTGACCTTCTGGTAGAAGATCGTCGTTTTGTCGCCGTTGTCGTTCGTGATGGTTTCTTTTCGCCAAAGCACGACATCGCTTTCACTGATCGCCCGCAGGAACGACACCGGTCCCAGGGGCCCGGTGGATCGGGCGTTGCCGGCCAATCGCGAAATCGATCCCACCGGCTGAAGTTCCTTTTGTTTTTCGTCTCGGCCCAACGGCGAACCGTCAATCGTGATGCCGGCGACGCCCTCGCGCGATGATTGTGCCTGACGCAGGACGCGGCCGCCGTCCGGGTCGGTTTCGATCCGAAACACGTCGAATCCGTGACCCTGGCGACTGGTCACGCGCAGGTATTGCGGAACGGTCTGCCAGCCATCGTCGGCGGGCAAAACGGCACGACCATTCAGCTGCGTAATCGGGGTTTGACCTTCGTCGCCACCCGCATCGGCATCCCCGGCCTGCGCCACCGGCAGACGGATCGTTTCCATCATCGATGGCTTGACCGTCAATCCGCGTCGCATGATCGCGACGACCAAAATCGCCGAAAAGAAAACCAGCAGCGATCCCTTCAAGAATTGAACCCAGGTCGTCGAAACCATGCCCGCCGTCACGACAATCAGAATCACGACGATGCCAACGGCAACCACACCGGCCCAATGGGGCCAAACGAGCAGCGGTCGCACGAGCGCCCCGGCACCGACCATTTGCGGGATCAGGTAAAACACGCTGACCACCAGCGTGCTGATGCCCGCCGCGGCCTTGATGCCTCGCGATTGAAATTTCGCATCCAGGGCATCGGCAAACGTAAATTTGCCCAAGCGTTTCATCGGCTCGGCAATCACAAACAAGGCCACCACCCAGCCGGCCAGGAAACCGATCGAATATAAGAACCCGTCGTAGCCGTAGGCGGCGATCATGCCGCAAATGCCCAAAAACGACGCGGCCGAAAGGTAGTCGCCCGCGAACGCGACACCATTGACGAACCACGGAATCTGTCCGTGGGCGGCAAAGTAACCTTCGCTCGATTGAGCCTTCCGGCCCAGATAAAAACTGATCCCCAAGGTCGCCGCCACGAACAATCCGAACACGACGACAGCCAAAATCGAAGCTTCGTAGATCACGACAGGATCTCCGCTTCATCTCGGCAAAGCAGCCCATAAATCATGGCCAACAAAAACGCCAAACCGATCAGGACCATCCCGTAGACGACCGCCAAATTGAGTCCGCCGAGCACAATCGTGTCCATCCAGTTTGTCGCGAACGCGGCGATGCCAACGAAACCGCCGTACACCAGCGAATAAACCGCGCAGAGCACCAATCCGACGCGCCGATTGAAGCGGCGAGCGGATTCATGCTCCCGGGCGAATTCATGCTCCAGGGCGGGGCTCACTTCGCGATCCTCTTGCGTTTCGCGTTCACCACCGGATGGCACGTGTTTTGGTTCGCCGGTGCCCGCGCGTGGTTCGCCGGTGCCCGCGCATGGTTCGCCCGGTTGGGTGTCGTTTGAATCGGGCATGAGCTAGTGGAGGAATCGGTACCGTGAGCGTTTGGGGAACCGCAAAGCTTAACCATGCGGCCGCTGCTCATGTCACTTGACGACCCGAAAGCCTGTTGCACGTCCACCATTTTTCTCCCGCGCCAACACGCCATCATTTCACATGCCCGAAGGCCATAAGACACACCGCATCGCGATCGATCACCGCGAAGCTTTCGCCGGCGACTTGATCAAGGTCACCAGTCCTCAGGGGCGTTTTCGTGCCCAAGCCCGCCGAGTCTCCGGCCGACGCCTGGAAAATGTCGAAGCCGCCGGAAAGCACCTTTTTTATCACTTCGAAGGTGAGCGAATTGTGCACGTCCACCTGGGACGCTACGGCAAATTTCGCGAACAGAAATTCCAGAAGAAACCACCGACACCCATCGGCGCCGTGCGAATGCGGATGCTTGCACCGGAGCGAGTGTTGGACTTGAACGGCCCCACGACATGCCGAGTCATCGACGCGGCAGTGCGCGAGGACGTGCTGCAAAAACTGGGCCCCGATCCGCTTGCCGGCGGCAAGTCAAGCGACGTCTTTGAAAAGATCCGCCAATCTTCCAAACCGATCGCAGCCTTGCTGCTTGACCAAAGTATCGTCGCGGGCATCGGCAATATCTTCCGCGCCGAGATGCTTTTTTCGGCGGGGCTCGATCCGGCGACACCGGGTCGTGATCTGTCCAAGGCGGACTTCAATCGCCTGTGGAAAATTATCGTCCGACAAATGAAAGTGGGATTGAAGTACGGAAAAATCATCACCGTGACGGCGAAGGAAGCCGGGATGCCGCTGGACCGAGTCGAGGGCAACGACCGCTTTCATGTTTACGGAAACGAATACTGTCGCAAGTGCGCCTGTGAAGTCACCAAGGAAGATATCGGTGGTCGACGACTTTACTTTTGCAAGGGCTGCCAAAGCCCCGTGACCCATCAGTAGCTCGCCTCAGTAGCACGCCTCTCCGAGGCGGAACCAAACTCAGTACCCCGCCTTTCCGAGGCGGAACGAACCGCAACAACCACCGTATTCGAAAAAACGTATCGGCCGTTGATCACATGAGCCTACCCAAACGACACCGACACCAGCGGATCACACTCGCACCGGCTGGCCCACACGTCCAAACCGGCGAATTGTTCGGATAAGTGTTCGGCCAAGTGTTCCATCGCGAAACGTTCGCTGCCATAGTGCCCGACCAAGATCAAGCCAATCTCCTCGGACCGCGCCTCCAAGCACGCGTGAAACGTCGCTTCGCCGGTAACCAAAACGTCGCAACCACAACGCCGCGATGCGGCAAGAAAACTGCCGCCGCTTCCGCAAGCGACAGCGATCTTTCTGCAAGTCTTGTCACCCGAGCCCACCCAGCGAGCCGATTTCACACCGGCGATCTTTCCAGCGGCAACGGCAAGTTCTTGCAGCGTGATCCCGGCGTCGATTCGGCCGTAGCGTCCCGCACCGATCCCGGTTTTGCCGTCGGTTCTTGATCCGCTGTCGGTTCTTGATTCGCCGTCGGACTTTGACTCGCTGTCGGATTCCGATTGATCAGCAAACGGTCGCAGCGGAGCGATGGATGTCAAGCCCAGCGAATCCGCCCACCGCTGATTGATTCCGCACGCCGCCGAATCCATCGCCGTGTGTGCCGAATAGACGGCGATTCCCGCACGGGCAAGTCGCCAGATGACGGTCCCGGTGATCGAGTCGGTGGTGAGTTTGGCGAGCGGCCGAAACGGAATGGGATGGTGGGTGACCACCAAGCCCGCCCGCTGCTCAATTGCCTCGGCCGCAACATCCGGCGACAAGGTCAGGCACGTCATGACTCGGTCGGTGTGTGCCGAGCGATCGCCTAACAGCAGACCCACGTTGTCCCATTCCTCGGCAAGCCTTAGAGGCGCGAGGCGGCCGAGTGCGTCGCAAATTTCGGCAAGCCGGACGCTCACCGCGAAACCGCCGTCCGGCGGCACTGCAGAAAGACCATCGCGACTACTTGGGCGCCATCATGCAAATCATTCGGCGACCATTTTGCTGCGGTCTGGATTCGACCTTACCGTGTTCGGAGAGCACCTCGACGACCTTTTCCATGATTCGTCGGCCCTCTTCGATGTGAGCCATTTCGCGGCCGCGGAACATCACGGTGACCTGCACCTTGTCCTTGTGCTGCAAAAACTTTTCGGCCTGGCGGATCTTGGTCCGAATGTCCTCGTCGCCGGTCTTGGGCCGCAAACGAATTTCTTTCGTCTTGGTGTGGGCCGAGCCGCTGCTTTTCTTTTTGTTCTTTTCGTATTTGAATTTGCCGTAATCCATGATGCGGCAAACCGGCGGTCGCTCATTGGGCGCCACCTCCACCAAATCCATCCCGACATCTCGAGCCCGCTCGAGTGCGACCTCCGTGGGGATGATGCCGAGTTGCTCGCCAGATTCACTGACGACCCGGATCGGTGTAATGCGAATGTTTTGATTGATTCGAGTGCTATCCCGGTTCTCGACCGGAGCCTGTCGTCTTGCCAATGCCACTAAAAGCGATCCTCCTGTCCGGTGGTTTTCCGGAACGGCGAACAAATGGAAACACACTCTTGACGCCAGCCCGCCACAGAATTTCCGCCTCACACGAGGTTGAAGATAATGCCATGACGGCGTTGCTGGGGCGTATTCAATCCCCTTGTCAAGAGTAACTACAGGAGTATCTGCCCTTAGAATCGGCTGCGTCAACGCCGAAGCCGGAAAAATCAACAAAAATCATGAAAACATGATCTCAATCGGTCGTTCCGTCCGAACCGAACTTTCAGGGAGCGATCCGTATCGACGGAAGTGTCCAAAAACACTCTTCCGGGAACCGGACCGGCCACGGCCGCGACACCTGCACCCAAGCGGATCTCGAATGCGAGCGGGTCTTGACGAGTCTGAATGGGACTTGACGAGCCTGAACGGGACTTGACGGGGACGACGCCGATTTAGACATTATGGGGCCCGCCGCACGTCGAGCGTGCACCCTCCTTTTCGAAGGGGCGATTAGCTCAGTTGGTTAGAGCGCCACGTTGACATCGTGGAGGTCACAGATTCGAGTTCTGTATCGCCCATAGTTTTCACCAAGTGAAAGCGGGACTTTCCAGGTGCGAGCCCTATTGATGCGTTCGATGACTTAATCCTCAAGTCAGTTTATCCGTCACTGAACGCCGGAGTTCAGGATGCAAACAAGAACGGAAGCAGAGCACCGTAAACCTTCACAGTGAGCGCAACTCCGCGCGGGTTTCGGGCACGTCGCTCCAGGCTCCAGTCGCGGCTTACTGGTACAACGGCCGCGCAGCTGAGCCGCTGGCCGAGCTGTAAGCGAATCCACGGGTACCACGAATGCGGAAGACCGCGCGAACGGTACCCGGCCCGTCGCTTGAGGCTCTAGCCGCCGCTCACGCGTTATAACGTCCTCGCAATTAAGCCGCTGGCCGAGCTTTAAGCGAATCCACGGGTACCACAAATGCAGAAAACCGTGAAAACACTACCCGGCACGTCGCTCCAGGCTCCAGTCGCGGCTTACTGGTACAACGGCCGCGCGGCTGACCCGCTGGCCGAGCTTTAAGCGAATCCACGGGTACCACGAATCCACAACACCGTACGCACGGTACCGGGCCCGTC
>JBCCRW010000213.1:0-10137 GCA_039201055.1 Planctomycetota bacterium
GGGCGTTCGAGGTTCGGCAGAAAGATGTAGGGCAGAAAAATGGGACGCGGGATTTTTCTGCCCCACATTTTTCTGCCGACATTTGCTCGCCGGATTGCGTTTCCAAGGGTGAAGATTGATCCACACCAGGTTTGCCGAACAAGAAAGAGCGTGTGCTGCCCCTGTTCACTGTTCTTTCCCTGGTCCCCAAGTACCAAGGTGTACTGTCCCCCATCTCGCGCACCGTCTTTCCAAAGCGGTTCGAGAACGCGGAGTTTCATCGAGCAGATTCAACAGGCTTTTTCGCTTCGAGCATCTTGATCCGCACATAAGCCCGCTGGGCTAGGTGGGATAGCGGCAACAGATGTTCGTGCCGGAAAAGATCGGTGACGTAGATCTGACCGTCGTACTCGAACGTTCGGGCGAAGTTCGTCATGAAGTATTCGCCTTGCTGACCGAAGCATCGGTAAATGCTCGCGGACAAACCGGCGGCTTCATGAAGCACGGCTTTGGGGTAGAAGTCTGATGCGAGTGTTGCCATGGGTGGCCTCCTTTCGTTTTCGGAACACCTGCGTCCAATGAAGGGGTTTCGAAAATCGAATTCCAACGCGTTACCTGGCGATGGGCATCACAAGAGTCCGCTCGTCGTCGTCGCGAGATTCGAGCTTCATGAAGCCGTGATGTAGATAAAACGCTTCGGTTTCTTCGTCTTTTGCATCAACCAAAAGGGCGAATGCTCCAACGTTCAAGGTTTCGACTTTCTCTGTCGCATCGAATAGCAACGCCCGGGCAAGTCCCAAGCCCTGTGCGGATGTCGCTACGGCCAATCGGCCCATGACGACGACGGGTACTACCTGATATCTCGGAAGCTTGTTCTTCAAGGCTTCCGGTAAGCGGTCAAGATCGAGTGATCCAGACGACAACGTGTAGAATCCCGCTATGGTTTCAGATTCGTCGTCCACAGCCACAAAACAAACGGCCACACGCTTTCGCTGATCCTGACCGGCTTGGCGCTGCAAGTAGCGGTTGAGGACTTCCGTGCCGCAATCGAATGCACTTCGATCGTGTTTTTCCAGTTTCTCGATACGAAACGGCATTACGAGGAAATAATCAACTGTTCGTGAATCGCCTTCGCCTCTTGCATCGCCTCATTTGGTGGCGGTGGATTAAGGATCATTTCCGCAAAACGGATTTGGCTTTCCTCGGTCAGTCGGATCACGCGTGTCCGATGAAGCGTCTTCTCGGCCCGCTCTTTGGCCGAAGCCACAAGAAACTCAGACACCGAGCAGCCTTCAAGGTCGGCTGCTTCCATGATGAGTTCGCGAACATCCGGTTCCACGCGAGCTTCGATTCGTTCGGTTTTTAAGGGTTTGGTCATATCAATCGTCTCCATACCCCATTGTACGTCATTTGTACGGCGTTTTTCAAGCATTTTCGATCTCCCTTCGCTTGTCAGGGAAATCGGGGGGAAATCGGGCACAGGGACCAGGAAGGGAAAGTGGGGACAGTGCACTTCGTTAAAGGGGAACCCGGGGCTGCCGTTGCTGCTTGACGGGATAATCCGGAGTCCCGCACCGTCTTTCGACGCCACTATCGGCGATCGATGCAAAATCAGCCAGGATCGGCGCAGCACTGAACACGCTTTGGTGGTTCAAAGCGTGCTTATGGAACGCGATCGAGTCGCTCGTTGCTGCGAGTTTCCGTTTCAGTCTGCCGACAGCAGTTCACGCACTCGCTTGCGGACGTGGAAGCGACGATGCGTGTGGTGGGATCGCAGCTCATCGATTGTTTCGGGACGACCGGCGACGTGACTGAACAATCGGCCAAAGTCATGGACACATTCGTGCCAAGCTTCGGCCGGTAGGCCGAGACGCGACAGCACCGGCGGCAATGACTCCGGTGTTTGACCCCGTTTTCCCCCTTCTTCTTGGCCTGGAGGCTCGGAACACACGACTGGCTAGTTTCACCTACCCTTGGTCCGCCGATACTCGTTCAAGATACGATAGATCTCGTTGCGATTTTGCTCAAAACGCTCTGACTTTACCACCGAGTTTCTTCCCTCAAAAGTCACAGTTCGCTGCTCGGCCCTTCTTACGTAGTCCGGAATCTCCGCCGGTTGAAACTGCCCTGTTTGCAGAACAGAACCCACTAGGCTCGGAGAATTTTGCCAAATGGCAGCTTCAAGTCCATCGAGTGACAATCCGTCCGAACGAAGGTCAACATCGAGTTGAATAACCTTTTCTGCGATCGCTTCAGTTTGATGGAGTATCGCGACTGGACCAATTGTTACTCCTCCAGAATTCCTAACCGTCGAATCGAAATCGATTTCTAATAGCTCCTCGGTTAATTCTCCGGGTCGATTAGCAACTTCCAAGAGTGCTCGGCCCATCTGATAGCTTCGCTCCACGGCGGCACCGCGACGTTCGCCGCTTCGAACACCAAGAACAAACGCAGCAAATGAAAGTGCGATTACCCCTATTACAAGAAACAACCATTTTAGCGGAAACCTCAAGTTCATAGGACTTTCGATCAAGGGTGTGGATGGCGCGGGCCATTACCTGGGAGATCGGGGACAGTGGTGTGCCGGGATAAACCGGTTTGGAATGGAGGATGAAAGTTTCTTACGAAGACAGTTTAGCCAACCGGGGAAATCGGGAGGAAATCGGGGACAGCGGGAGGTGTACTGGTTCAGAATGAATTGGAGTCGAGGGTGGTTCCTGCTATTCACTTTTGGTGAAAGTGAACGGGTCGGTCTTGGGGGACCCGTCCCCCAAACCTTCTGGTCCCCCATACCGCCTGGGATTTTTCGCTCTTCGCCAAATTCGAAGGAAGGTTGCACTGACTGCGGTTGCGGCCAACGCGTCCCTTCGACTTTGGACCGGGCACGGCGCTCGGGTTGCTTCCCGGCATCGCCCTGTCCTCCGACCAGGAACTACTGTCCTCCGACCAGGCACCGGTAGGCTCATCCGACGTGCCACCGGAGGCAATCTTATGGCCCACGGCCGCCTTGGCTTGGGTACGCGTCTCGCTGCGACGTTTGCGTGCCGCCTCAAGCTTATGGTCTCGCTTGGCAAAGATTACTTTTTCCCTACCCTCGAGCTTTTGCCGGGGCGTTACGTAACCAATCGCACTGTGCAGCCGAACCGTGTTGTAGTGAAACACATACCGATCCACTTCCGCCCGAGCTGTCTCAGGTGCTTACGATTCGTTTGTGTCACTTGAAGTGGGCGTGAACAGCATCGCGTCGGATCGTAGGATGCCGGTGCCGGCGGCGTTGAACAAACGGATGCCTTGCCCCAGTTCGCCGGAAAACGTGAACACGCCCAGGTTCACCAAACCTGATTCGCCGGTGCTTTGGTCCAAGGTCACGATTGTGATCCCCGCAGCGTACGTGATCTCTAATTGCGCCGCGGTCGTGCTGCTGGGATGCGTGACGTTGAAAAAGTCCAAGCTGTAGGTGCCCGATGACACACCGCCCGCGTCATAAAACACACTCGCTTCGGCCGATCGCGAGAACCGCGTTGTGCTGCCTTCGAAACCGCGAAGTCCACTGTTTTCGAAGATTCCGGCTTCCTCCTGATACCCCGGTGTGCCCTGGTCAATCAGAAGCGTTTGACTGGGAACAATCGGTACCCAGCGAAATGCGTCGGCCCGCAACGCACCGGTGCCCGCGGCGTTGGTCAAACGCACGAATTCGTCGGTGCTTCCGTCAAACGAAAATTCGCCCAAAGACACGAAGCCGCCGGCGGCGGCTGCCGAGTTGATCAAAATGAAGTCACTTCGTCCCTCGTGAAAGATTTCGAATTGTGCCGCCGTTGTATTGGCTCCAGTGGCCACGTTGAAATACTCCAGGCGGTAGTTGCCCGGCGCGATCGAACCGGGACGGTAGGTCACCTGAGCGCCCGGCGAAAATGAAAAGCGGCTTTCGGTGCCCTGATTGCCGGCAATCGAACTGGTGCTGAATTCACCGAAGTCTTCGCTGTAAAGCGGTGAATCGTTGTCGATCGTCAGGTCCATCGGCGACAAGATGATCGCATCGGTGCGTAAAACGCCAAAGGCCAGTTTTTGCACTTCGATCGATTGATTCAACGTTCCATCGAACTCGAAGATGCCCAGGGAAACGTATCCCGGCAGTCCGGCGGATTGGTCGATGGTCGTACTGCGGGGGTCACCCGCGTGATTGACGGTGTATTGCGCGGCGGTCGTGCTATTGGAATTGGTGACAACGAACACACTGACTTCATAAATTCCTGGCTGGATCCCGCTGAGGTCATAGCTTGCACTGGCGCCGGGTGCGGCACTGAAACGAGTCGACGTGCCATTGAACCCGGTCAAAGAACTGTCACGAAAGAGTGTGGCTTCGGAGTATTCCGAATCGGTGACATCCAAAACGACCGGCGGCCGAACTGGCGTCAGCGTCACTGCATCGGCCCGCAGGTTGCCGAGTTGTGCAAAATTGCTGAGCACGATTTGTTCGGTCCCATCGCCCGTGAATTCGTGCACGCCCAAATCAATGATTCCACGGGGACCATCGCGCTGGTCAATGATTCCACGGGGACCATCGCGCTGGTCAATGATTTCGCTGTCCGTTCGACCGTTGTGAAAGATGTCCAAGCGGGCCTGTGGCGTGCTATTGGGGTGGACCACGTTGAAGAACGTGACGCGATAAAAACCGGGCGTCAAATTGGCGAACGAGTAGGTCACACTCGCGTCGGGATTCCCGGAAAATCGCGAAGGTGAATCCGCGAATCCGGGTAACGAACTGGCGCGAAAGCCACCCGATTCGAGATACCCGGCATCCTGGTTATCGATTCGAATCGAAACCCGATTTGGATCTTCATTGACTTGAAGCTCCAATGCCCCGATATCCGCCGCGCTCCCGACGATGCGTTCAAAGCCTTCGCCTCGCTGATCGAACGCAAGTGGGCTTCCATCGGCGTCGACGGCCAGTGCGTTGCTGCCGGCGTTGATCGCGGGGCTACCGGGCAACAAGGCGTGCGTGAGCGTCGGACCGCCGTTGTCGGCAAGGTCCGCGATCAGCGGGGCGAGCGGATCTTCAAGGGTTCCAAAAAAGTTGTCGATGTTGCCGACGACCTCGCCGAGGTTATCGGCGTTGCCGATCAGGCTGTGATTGATCGCGAGGCTTCTTCGAACACCCGACCGTTGCAAATCTGCCGCGACTCCGTCAGCCGTATTCGCGGCCACGATCGAGTTTTCGATTCGCAGCGGCGTGTCATTCACTGTGATTCCAGCACCTTCCGGGTTCGCACTCGAGTTTCGAACGATGGTGCTATTGATCAACGCTGGAATTTCGACGCTGCTCGTGCCACGTATCGAAATGCCACCCGCCCCGTTTGACGACTCACCCGTAGCGTCCGCCGTATTCTCACTCACGGTGCTATTGATCAGCTCGAATCCTCGATTGGATTGGACATTGATACCACCGCCCGAGCCGGCGGGGCTCGAATTGGCATTCACCGTGCTGTCGGTGATCGAGGCAGCGACGCTTTCAAGATGCAAGCCGCCGCCGCTTCGTTCGGCGGATTCGTTGTTCGCGATACTGGAACCCGAAATGATCACGCTTCCAGACAATGCAAAGAGACCCCCGCCAAACTCGATGGACTGGTTGCCCGAAAGTCGACTCGCGGTGATGACGGTTTCGGTACTCCTCGCATGAATCCCGCCGCCGTCATCGCCGGCAACGTTTCCGCGGATCTCGCTTTGAGTAATGTTCAGGACACCGGATCCAATTTCAATTCCACCGCCATCGAAACTCGAGGAATTCTGTGCGACAACACTATTGATCACATTCACGCTGCTGGCGGCAGAAATGCCCCCGCCGTTCCCTCCGCTGTGATTGTCAATCACGGTACTGTTGTCGATCGTGAGCACTCCGGCGGAATCGAAGCGAATTCCCGCTCCGGAGTCGCCCTCCGCGGTGCTTCCGCCCGTGAGATTCAATCCGTTGATTGTGAAGGCGACCACCTCGAAACCGTCAGCCGAGAACGGCCTGACGCGAAGCACTCTTGACTGGCCGTTTGCATCGATCGTCACGGGATTGGAAAGCGATGAAGCATCGATCGTAAGCGAGTCCGTGACCAGCAGTTCGCTGCCACCCAGAGCAATCGTCGAACCGTCGAGACTTTCGTCAAAGGTGATCGTGTCTTCGCCCGCCCGTTCGTTGGCGATCTGAATCGCTTCACGCAGCGAAAGTTCACCGACGGAGAAGATGCTGTCGACCACGTCGGTGTTGGTGCTGACAATCAAATCATCGGGGAAATCAATCTCGAATGCGCCCACGTCGACCGCGCCATCGAGGATTCGGCCAAAGCCTTCACCACGTTGATCGAAAGTTAGCAGATTTCCATCGGCATCGGTCGGCAAACCAAAGTTCTCGAACCAGGCGACGGTGCTACCGGCCGTTGATGACGCGGCGAGCACATCGAGATCGCCGTCGCCATCGATATCGGTCGTAAAGATTCTGCGTGCGTTTGAAAGCCCCGAACCAAAGCGGCGCGGAGTGAAGTTCTCCGACCCGTCATTGACATGCAGCACGAGTTCGCCGTTTGCGGTTGCGGAGCTCAGCACGTCAATGTCGCCGTCGCCGTCGTAGTCAGCGGCCAGCACGGCAAATGCACCGCGATCGCTCGTTGAAATGATCTGTTCGGTGAAGTTTTCGTCGCCGTCGTTCTCGTACCAGGCGATCTTGCTGTCCTGGTTCGATGCACTGAGCACATCGATGTCGCCGTCGCCATCCACGTCAATCGCAAACACGCCGCGGCCGCCGTTTGCGGAGGTCGAGATGACGTGTTCCTGGAAGCTTAGCCCGCCCAAATTTTCGAACCAGGCGATTTTGTCGTCGTTTCGCGATGCGGTGAGGACGTCGATGTCGCCATCGGAATCCACATCGGCGGCAAACACCGTTGTCCCAAAGCTCGCGGCACCGACCGGTCGCACTGTGAAGCGTTGCGAGCCGTTGTTCTGCAGCACCGACACGTTGTTGCCCGACGTCGAATTGGTGATCGCGAGAATGTCTTCATCACCGTCACCATCGACATCCGAGACAAACAGGCTCTCCACGCGATTGACAACGCCGGCACTGGAGACGCTGCGGCGAATAAAGTTCCCGCTGCCGTCGTTCTCGTGCCAGAACACTCCACGGTTGGAGACCCCGTTTTGAAAGTTGGTCGCGGAGATCACATCGACATCGCCATCGCCGTCGAGATCGGCCGCGATCGACGCCGACACACGAGCGTCGAATGAGCTGATCAAGTTTTCGGTGAAGTTCTCGGCCCCGTCGTTCTGGTGCCAAACCAGTTCGTTGCCACGCGATGAAATCACATCGATGTGACCGTCGCCGTTGATGTCGGCAGCGGACACGCTATCGGCGTTCGTCTCGGAATCGGACACGACTTGCTGGTCGGTGAAGCGTCCTCCAATGGGCCCCGCGTCAATCGCTGGGCTATCAACCTGCAAGGCGTGGGTGAGCGTGAGTCCGCCATTGTCGGCAAGTGGTAACAGCAGTGGATCGGTATTGATCTGATCACCTGCAGCGGCGAGGTTGCCGGAATCGTCATCGGAGATGTTGTGCCCTGCAGAGACAAAGATCGTTTCACCGCTTCCTTCGCTGCGGACACCGAAATTTGGCGATCCGGTGTTGCCCGCGAAGATCGAACTCTGTGACGTCACCGAAACGACCGTGTTTGCACCGGCCTGACTCGTGATGGCACCGGTGCTTCCGGAGTTATTGAAGGTTATGGTGGAGCTGACAATCGTTGTGTTACTCGCGCCCGTTCCGTCAGGATCCACGGTGGCATCACCGGCCAGCCGTATCGCCCCGCCGGTGTTGCTGTTGCTACGGTTACCGCTCAGCGTACTATTCGCGATGTTGAGTTCAGAGTTTTGAGCAAAGATGCCCGCACCGGCCGAACCCCCAATGTTCCCAACAATCAGCGAATGGCTCACCACGACGACGCCCGCGTCGCTATTGATGCCGGCCCCGGTTTGCGTGGATCGGTTGGACGAAATTGTGGATCCTGTCAGCCGTAGGCTCGCGTCCGCCTGGGCCGTCGTCGTTTGGTTGCTGATGCCCCCGCCACGACGCGCGACGTTGTCTTCGATCGTGCTGTTTTGGATTGTTAAATTTGCGTCTCCGAACGATCCGGTCGCATCGGTGACGTGATTGAGGATTCCGCCACCAAACCTCGCTCCCTCGTTGTCTCGAATCGTGACGTTCTGCAGCGTCGTATCGGTTTGCTGAAGCGCGAAGCCTCCCCCGCTGATGTTGCCCGCAGTTCCGGTGGCATTATTCGATTCGACGAGAGTGTCAATGACGTTTAACGTTCCCAGCACCGAGTGTAGACCGCCACCGACCTCCGCCGCGTTCTCGCGAATCACCGAGTTCGAGATGTTCAGTGTGTCGTCGCCGCCCGATCCGAATTCGTCGAAGAACAACACGGCCCCGCCGGCGATCCCAATACCGGCTCCGTTTTCGCCGTTGCCGCCGGTCAGAGTGAAGCCTGAAACATCATAGGTTGACGCCGCGTTTTCATCCCCAAACCAAAAAATGCTGGAGCTCTGATTGCCGTCAATCGTTAAGGAGTCAGCGCCCGGTCCGACGATCTCAACCGACTCGATGACACGCAGTTCGCCCGCCGTCAATGTGATCGAAGCGCTGGCCCCGTCACCGACAAACTCGTCACCGACAAATTCAATGATGTCTGGGCCCGGATTGGCATTGGCATCGACGATCGCTTGCCGCAGACTTCCGGGCAGATCGCCGGCCTGGCTGACCGGTCCATCCAGCAGGTTATTGACCACAAACGCGGCCAATAATTGCCGGTTTTCCAGCATTTCCAGCCCACGTTGCAGGTTGCGGGATCGGTTCTTCCAACGGCGATAAGTTTTGCGGCGCATGTCGGTCTTGCGAGGAAGTTTTGGAAACGGCCTGTTCCATTACCTCGCAAGGCAGCCAGTGATCCCGCCAAAGAGTCCCAAAAAATTCAAAGTTGAATTTCGGGCCGACACCTCCTGGGATCAGTCCCCTTTTTGAAACCGTTTCAGCACAAAATGGGTTGGTGCGTAAACCAGCAGTGGCAACCCAACCATCAATGTGGCCAGCCAACCAGCCGCCGGCATCCAAGTCTGCGAAGCATTCGGGCTCGGGCCGAAAACATAGTTGACGTTGCGCGGTTGATTCGCAAAAGCGAGCGTGTCCTCAGGGCTGGGAAGCAAGAAAAACGCCACCAACATCGCCACCCACGCGATCAATGTCCACGCGATCAGGGCGTGGCGGTCGTAACCCAAGCGTTTGACGAGATACAGAATCAGGATCGGCAGCCAAAAGTGAAAGAACGAGAGGCCGCGTGCGAACAGCGAAATCTGCGGGTCGAACATGTAGTCCGTCATGCCGAACAAACGAATACCGGCCACGCCGGTCAGGAAATCGATCTGCCAGAAAAGCTGCGGCAGCACAATTCCCACCGCCGCCATCGAGGCAAACAAAGGCTTGCGGGTCCAAACGGCGGCCAGCGTCAGAAACAACGCGATGTCGCAGAAATAGATGAAGTTGGTCGGCCCATACTCGTGCCAATAATAGGGAACCAAAACAGCCATGAACGCCGTGAATCCCCACTTTACCCATTGATGAACCGTCCGGTCCGCAGCCTCGCTCGGAACCGCCGCCGTCGAAGGCGAAGATGGATTGTCTTGGGTGATTGTGTCCATGACGACACGCGACCGGTTGGAAAAAGGGATGCGGGGTTGCTTTCGAGTGGACCAGATCCCGTTTGACGAAACAGGCAGCGCGTTGGGGTGGCGAAAATGTTGGAAGGTGGCGAAGCTTGGCAAGCGTGGGAGTTGGCGCTTTGTTACGCAGTTTTCTCGGCGTTGATCGCAGTTTTTTCAGCGTTCTTCGGGCCGAAGGCCCAGTCCTTTACCTAGCCCAGGCCAGCGCCCTGCGACTCAAGCCCAAAAGCCATCCACCAGCCCCAACGGGGCGGCCCCAATCCAGCCCAGGGCAACGCCCTGGGAGCCGAACCCAACCGCCATCTGAAAGCCCCAACGTCGGCGGCCCCAAAAAACCCGACGCCCGCGAGGGCCAGCGTCACGGTTTACCGGAGGTGGCACGAACACTCGCTGGGGCTCGGTTCGCTTACC
>JBCCRW010000214.1:0-10132 GCA_039201055.1 Planctomycetota bacterium
CGTTCGTCGGATCAAAAGTGCCGGTCTCTCCCGGCTGTCACGCCTGTTTGTGGATTCGCCGTCGGGGTCGCAGTGCAACCCCGAATCACTTGTTGCGGCTTACGTCGTCCACGAGCAGTGCCTAATAGGCCCACACCACGGCGTCCTCTCAACCTTGGGTATCTTTTTCATCTTGAACGTATGGTTCTCGTTCTCCATCGGGATGAACTATCACCATGCCATTAAACGCGAATGTGTGGTTGCGACACCACTGTCTCGCTTGCTGACGTTTTTTGAAACGCCCGAGCGTCTTCTGGATCTTCCGGCGAGATTCGATCGGCGAGCCTTTGACGAGAAAAACGGACGAACGAGACACTAAGCCGCAACCATGCCCGACACGCCGGCGATGATTTCCCGCACGGCTTGTTTCGCGGCTTCATGCGTCCAGTCGGTTCCGCCTGGGCCAGCCAGCTTGATCCAAGCGGCATACTCCACGACTTCTTCGCGGCTGTTGGTCGCAAGCATGTCCGTTTCGATGCAACGGCCCAACGTGACGTAGATTTCCGATTTGAAAGCTTCCCGCAAATGGGCCAACGGCTGGTCGGACGGATACTTCAAATCGGCAACCCGGTCGAACACTTTTTCGATTTCAAACACTTCCGAAACTCTCCCAAAAGACAATTCACGCCGCTCGGCCATCTTCAATGGTTCATGCGTCACCCGTGGCCGCGGGCGATGGTGGGTTCAAATTTCACATTGGACAAAATCGGGGTCGATCCCCGCCCTCCTCAGTTGCTCGCGCAGCTGCTCTCGCAGCCTCGGGTCGTCCGGCCGCACCTCGCAACCGCTCCGCCTGGCCTGCTTCACCACGCGGCTGCGAATGCCTTCGGCTCGCAAACGCGACGCCTCGGCCGTGGGCACCGTGCCCGATGAATTGCCAGCGACGGGTCGTCCACCGCGCTCACTGATCGCCTCCGGCGGCCGCAGCCGGCCGGAAATCCATCGGTGCAGCCGCCCAGGGCTCGCGCTGTCGTCGTCGGCGGCAAGCCGCCGGTAACGCTCGGCCAGGTCCAGGACATCGGCCGGGGCCATGCGCCGCCGCTTCGCCGCAGCGATCGCGCCGGCGACGTCCCCCAAGCCCACCTGATTCAAAACATCCCCCACCCCCTCCCAGCCGTGGGCATCCACCGCAGCGGCCTGGGCAACGTCGCGGGTATCCACCGCGGTCGACGTTGGTGGTTGGTGGTTGGTGGTTTTTTCTTTGGTGGTTATTGGGGTTTCATACGGCACCATGCCGTCACCCCCGGGCGCCATGCCGTCACCCCCGGGCGCCATGCCGTCACCCCCGGGCGCCATGCCGTCACCCCCCTTGGCTGATGCTCCCGTCGATGCCTCGGCCGGCGGCACTGATTCGTCGCCGCGAACCGCCGCCATCACCGCGTGCCGCTTCGCCGGATCACGCACCGCTAGCTCGGTCCAAACGACGCGGTAGTGATTCCGACGGCCGGCTTTGCAGGTTTCGTCGATCACGATCAGCACACCGATGCGGGTCGCCCCGGCGATCGCGGATTGAACAGTACGGGCACCGCAACCCATGCGGGCGGCCAGGCTTTCCTGAGAGGGCCAGCAGATGGACTTTTTGCCGAAGTAGAAATTGAGGGCGTACAGCAAACTGCGAATGCGATCGCCGGTCGTGTTGCGACTGCCGACGTTCACAGTCGCGGGAAGCTCGGCGTTTCCGATCAACGAATCACGCTCGAAATAGTGAAAGTCGATCTGTTGTTGCTGTGATGATTTTCGACGTTGTCGCACGATATCCATTTCCGTTAAAACATCCACTCGCCGGCAGGGAAGCCGGCTTTTTTGCCAGCAGGGATGCCGGCACCTTTGATTGGCCCACCGCTCATTGCGGATGGGCCAATTTTGTTAGGGTCGACAGCAAAAGCTGCCGGTCGGCATTGCCGGCGTCGCCCATGGCCACCACGGGTGCAATGTCTAGCACCGTTTGATGGACTTGCTCGCGTAGCATTGTGTTCAGCTGCCGGGCATTGGCGACCTGGTTCGCCAGGTCGGTGTCATCGATACCGACGGACGCCGGCATCGAAATCACCATGTCGATCGAGCCGCAGCAAACGCGTTGAATCCGCGAGCGTATTTGGTAGATCAGGTCGAACGCTGGCAGCCATGGCCGATGCAATAGTAGGTTCCGAAACATCGCCCCGCATTCGCATTCGACGTGGCATTGCGACAGCCGCCACACGTCGCGTCGTGGCGTTTCGGTTTCCGCGTGATTGTCGACCCAGATCATGCCGCAAACTCCAACCATGATGCCGGCAGCGGCACGTCGGTGCGAAGCGTGGCCAGCTGCTTGGACTTGGCCAGCGGGCCGCGGCGAAAGCGAAAGAGTTCCTGCTGGCGACTCTTGGGAATCTTCACGGCCAACGGGTTTTTGAAATAGTCGTCAAGCGTGTCGAATTGCTCAAAAATCATTCGCGCAAACCTGGGCCCGATGCCTTCGCAGCCGCCGTAGCCGTCGGCCTTATCGCCGACCACCGCTTGATACTCGGCCCACTGGTCCGGGCGAATGCCAGTCTCATAAAACAGCGTCGCCGCCGTCATATATTCGCTGTCGCGGACGCGGACCGGCATCTTCACCGACTGACTGACTCGCCCATCGACTAAGCATTGGCGAACGTCTTTGTCACTGGACACGACGCAAGCCCGGCGGCCGCCTTCCTGGGCGATCCTGGCCAGCGTCGCGATGATGTCATCGGCCTCGAACCCGTCGACCTGCACCACTTCGTCGGCGTTTTCGATCGCGTAGCCGCGTAGCTTGTCAAACGTGATGCCGATCTCGGGCGGCCGGTCATCTTTCCGATTGGCCTTGTAAGTGCTCTCGATCGAGTGGCGAAACGATTTGCCCGCCGGGTCCATCGCGAACACAATTCGCTCGGGTTCAAACTCCAGCCTGGCGGCATCCATTCGCCGCTGGATGTTCCGGATCGCATAGCCACCCGCGGCGAACACGTCGCGATAGACCATATTGGACGCGTCGACCAAAAGCCAAAGCGGCATCGATGTCATGATTCAACTGGCCTCGTATCAGGTGGGGTTTCGTTGGCAAATTCGGCCAACTTGTGGACGTTGTGATGCGGCCCAAAAATGGCCTCGCCGCGGAAGGTGAAGTGCTCCCGCATTTCGTGCTCTTCAAACAGCTGGACGGCCAGCCAGCACGTCTGGACGAATTCGCTATCGGTCATCGCTGGATCAACCAGCAACGGCCGGCCCTTCATTTGTTCGTGCCTTCCCGATTCACCGACGACCAGCCGATCGCCGTGCACTTGGATAAAAATGCGGCTGTCCGATCTGATCGACATCCCGATGCCGCAGTACGGATAGTCGATGTCGCGCAGTAGGTGCTCGAAACGCCCGAACGCCTCGAGGGCGATGTCCGCCTGGCGTGGCTGGTCGCCTTCGGGCTGGGCCGGCTCAGTGGAGCCAGGCCAAGACAGGGCTCGCTTGATGCGATCAAATATCACGCGGTCGTTCCCGTAGCTTTGGGCTTCTTGAGCACTACCGCTTCGGTGCCAAACTGAACAAGGGCACCATTGGGAATCCAATCAAAGATCGCCGAGGCAAGCGCCGACAGTGGACCGGACCGGCTCCTGTCGGTCTCGTAAGATCGGTCCACAAACTGAAAGAGCAGCCAACGCCAGTGGCCGGCTTCGGCCCTGGCGACAAAAGCCGCACCGATCGGCTGGCCATCCTCGCGAACCATGAACACGACAACACGCGGGCTGTCGCAAAGCTGGCACCACTGGTACTGCGACGGACCGTCAGGCCGCTGCCGGTGCAGCCCGCGGGCTAGCATGCGGTCCTGCTCGCCCGCGACGAAAACGTTGTAGGTTGGCTGATCCATGAAAATGGTCCCGTAAAGGGTGCGTGAGCTAGGAAGTGAAAACCGCGGTGGCTAAGCCGCCGATGGGAGACTCGGTACATCGGCGGTGGAATGCCCAGCCACCGCGGCCGGGTCAACGTTTGCAGTTACGGCCAGATCGGATCGGCGATGTATTCGGACACGACGCGTCGCGTCGCAGAATCGCAACGACTCGCGATCTCGATAAGGTCGACGACCGGCAGGTCCATGTTGACGTGCCGCGACGGCCCGCCGCTGTAAATCTCGACCATGAACGTCGCCGATAGCCGTTCAGCCATCGACTTGCCGCGGCAAAGCCCCATGCTGACTAGCTGCTTGTAAATTTCGGCCGGGTCGTTTCCCGTCCCGCCGGCGATTCCACGCAGGCACGGAATGCGGGCAACCATCAAGACCCAGCGGTCCATGTCGGTTAGCGGCTCTCCGAGAGCTTCGTCGGATTGCGTTGTCGCGTTCATGCTTAACTCGGGTGCAAGTGTTAGTTAACATCGGGTCCCAGCGGCTAACGCTGGGCGAAAACACCGATCTTCTGGCGTTTCGCGATTCGAGCCGCCTCGGTGATCTTCCACGCGTCCCGAACGACCATTCGCTCGAGCGTGTCACTTTTCATCGCGACGGCCTTCGCGAATTCGCCAACGTTTCCGGTCTCGGCCACGACCACCGCTTCGGGATAGTCGGCGACATGGGCCGCCAGCTCCCACCACTGCTTCTGCGTCAGGCCCTTGGGCTTTGTTTTTGTCGCCATGCGGTTCACCTCTCGGGTGCAATAGGAAGTCAGAACAGAAACGGTTGAACTTGGCCGTCGCTTTGATCGGCCGTGAATGATTTCGGAACCGCGACTTTCACCGCGGCATCGATCGCGTCAGGTATGCGATCGCGATAGTGCTTGTCGTTCACTCCGCGGGCCGAGTGACCGAGCAGCCAGTCGCCCAGGCCATCCTTGACGGCATTCCATCGGTTGTTGGCGGTCGTCCGCAGGTCCTTCCGTTTGACGCTGGGCAGCCCGGCCTGGTCGACGATCGCCCGCCAGGCACGCTCGAACGGACGCTGGCGGTAGCTGTGCCACGAGTACAGTTCCCCGCCACGCTTTCGAAGCAATGCGGCGACGTGGCCTGAGACGACCGGAGGAAGCGGAACCACCTGAACCTTTCCGGTCTTGGCGCTCTCCCATCTAACCCAGCCGCATTGGCTGCGATACGCCGAGCCGTCGACCGGCGCCTCGGGCCGCAGGCTGAACGCCTCGGCCGTGATCGCCGTCGCGTCGCCAGGACGCGGCGCGAGCAACGCACCAACAACCAAGAACGTCCGCCACTGGAGCACCGCATGATCGACGGGCCATGTCGCGACGGCGCAGGCTTCGTACAGCCGGTCCAGGTCGCGGTCGCTGAGGTTCTTCCCCGACGCTGTCGATTGCTTCCGGCCGCCGTCCAATCGCCGGGCACTCGTCATCAGCGGGACGGTGTCGAGGAGCACCGGGGCGAAGGCGTTCCGCTTGCCTCGCGGGCCGACGGCGCGGAGGATCGCGTGCATCGACTTGGCGATCTTGTCGACGTTCGCCTGAGACATTTTCTCGGGCTCGCCGGACTGCCCAACAGCCCCGCCGCCGGCCAAAAGCCAAACGCCGAAGTCGTTCAGCGTGGCGACGTCGATGGCTGATATTTGGTCCAAAACCACCCCGCCGCCGGGTGGATTTGGCGCGCGCGTCCTAGTAGTACTCGCGCGCTCGGCCACAAATCGCTCCCAATGGGCGATCGCGGTGCGGTAGTCGCGGAGCCGGCCGGCGCTGACTTCGTACCGGCGATAGGGCAGCCAATGACGCTCCCAGCATTCGCGGATTGAGATATCTTCCGGTCGGTCCGTCGCCGTTTGATCGGCGTGAATCACGCGCAGTTCCATGGTCTCGCATGTGAGCGGATCGCGAGCTATCGAATCGTCGCCGTGGGGCCCATCGCCGTTCGGAATGGGATCCGGAACCGGCAGCGGCCAGCCTGGCGGCACGTCCCAAAACGACCCCAAGGCCGGCGGTGCCATTGGCTCCATATCACGCGGGTCGAAGACCTCGCGATGCACCGGCTCGGTGAAACCAGGCGGCGGTGCGGCGGCAACTCGGCCGGCACAAAAGCCAATCGCAAGGCCCAGCAAGACAATGCCGGAGAAGGTCGCCGGAACGGCGATACCACCGCGTCGCGGCGGCTCGATTCGCTGCACCCGCATACCGCGGGGCGCTTTGATCCGGAGCCTGATGGCGCTCCGGTGGGGGAAGATTTCGACATCCTCCCCGATCGCGATGTGCCCGTCCTTCGGGCACCAAACGCTCAACATATCACAGCCTCCAAGCGGAAGCCGGCAGGCCGGGGCCCATCGCGACCGATTGCCATAATCGCGATGTGATGGCCCCGGCCAATGCCGGCAGACTGAGGCAAAGCGACATGCGCGCCAGCCTCGTGGGATTCCAGCCGAAACCGTTTCGACCGGCGTCAAATCCGAGGCGGCTTGTGATTCAACCCGCAGAATCAACCGACCCGAATCCGACGGCCGGGATTATTGTAGAAAGTTAGCCACAGGTAAAGGCGGGTTCAGACATTTTCTCCACCGCTATTTGCCGATGGAATTGAGCTCGGCTCTGGTTTGCTCGGATACCCCAAGCAGTCGGTCGGCCGCCCTGACGTAGCCCTCTGGGATGTCCGGCTGGCCTAACGAGACCGTTGGCCAAAGAAACTCCACTTCGCATTCCGGCTTTCGATGCGCGGTCGCAAAGAAGCCGGTGTTCTCCTTCATGCCAGGCAGCATGAAGCAAACGAAATAACGCTCGTAGCCCGGATTCTTTTTCTCGACATCGTTTGAGATCCGACGAAGAACTGATTCCGACGGCAAATTGCCGTCCACCGTTTGCAGCCAATACGTGACAGTGAACTTGATCCCGGGGACGGTATGCCCGTACCTCGCTTCTCGGATGTAATCAGCGGGAACCGGCACGGGCTCGACGACCGGCCGGTCGGCTAGTTCGCGAGTCTGCAAGTTGGCTCCGAAAAGGCCAATACCGAGAAGTGCGATCGTGCCAAGCACGCAGGGGCCTAAGCATCCAGCAGCCACAACAATCAAAGATGCCTTTACGGCGACGCTCGGACCTGCCGGCGAATGATCATTAGTCGGCATCAACCCATGCCAGCCGCTTGCCGATAGCTGTACTCACTTTCGCGATGCAATCGAAGGTCGGCGAAGATCGGTAAGTGCCGGAACGCAAGCGACTGACCATCGTTCGATCAACGCCTGCCCGCCGAGCCAGAGACGAAACGGTCTCGCCCGTCTCCTCAATATGATCATTGAGCAAGCGGGATAGCTCATCAAGTTCATCACTCGAAACGGTCGTGGGCATTACCGATACCATGCTGGAAGGATAGAAGCAGAAGTACCGACCGTCCACACTCAATCGAGAAATCCCCGATGCTCGAACACAAATCCGAACCACCGACCGACTTCCGCAGTGACCTGGAATTGATCGGAAGCTGGTTGGGCATCGGACTTTCAGTGGACGACCGCGATCGGGTCGCAAAGGCCGAGAGATTTTTGGCAACAGTGCACGGCCGAACTGATTTGACCGATGGCGATGAGGTCGAGCTTCTCGCAGTGAGAGAATTTGCCGAGCGGCAATTCAGTGACTTTGACCGCCGATATGAGGCGTCCGGCGAAAAGGCGTTTAACCTGATCAAGTTCGACGCGATCTTGATCGCGGCCGTTTTCTCTTTTCTGCGGCTGACCGATGCGCAATCGCCGCCGATGCCGGTCAAGTTCGCAATGCTGTTTTGGTTTGCATCAATGACACTCGCCGCGATCAATTGCCGACGAACCAAACGCCCGCTTCTGATCTCGGTCGAAAGCATGTGCAGAGCTGTGCTCCTGAAAGCAACCTTCGACGGAAAGCAGGACCCGCGGTTCAATTTCCAACTCGCTAAATCCATCAACGTCGGCACGGCGCAATACGCAGCCCTGCTGAGTCGCGAAAGCCGCATCGCCAACATGGCATTGATGCTCATGGTCATCGGCCTCACTTTTTTAGCCTTCTCCATCGTTGCCTCGTAATGGAGTGTGCCGACCCCGCTCGAGAGCCTCGGTATCGCGTTGCTCGGTTGCTTGAATCAGGTCGGGAGGGTTGATCCGTTCCCCTGGCGGCGGGCCGTCCAGCCCGCCTTTCTGCTTGGGGCCAGATTGAGGTTTTGGTTTGGGCTTGTCGTCGCTGCCAGTCATTCGCCGCACTCCGTTTGAAGACTTGCTTCGGCCGTAGCACGAACTATCGTCCGAAGCCTCGGCTGATTTTTTGGGATGCGGCCGAGAGGACTCGAACCTCCACGGGATTAACTCCCACTAGGCCCTCAACCTAGCGCGTCTGCCAGTTCCGCCACGGCCGCGAGGATCTGGGTCGTGTAATGTCGACGTTTTCCACGGCACCGTCAACGCCCCGAGGACGCTCCACCGTGCCGTGATTGAGCGTCTTTTTTCATCATGCTTCTGCTTGGCGCGAGCTTAACGATTGCACCGGCAGCGCATCGTCAAGACGCTCCAATTGCGCAAACCGCAAGCGGTTTTTGGGCTCCGAAAGTTTGCCGGGAGCAACGTTTGGGCGTCCGTTTCTGCCCCCAAACGGTGCCCCCAATGCCGACCACCAGCGCCTTCCCTTCGGCCACGATCGACGCATCGATCCCGCGAATTGACCGCGTGAGCCGCATTCGTCCCATTGATTGGCAAAGTCAAAAAACGCGATCAGCCAAAGCCGACGCGTTCCCATTGACGCCCTATCGAGTCCTGTTTATCGAAGACGACCCCGTCGACGTCAAAGCCGTCGAGCGGATTCTCAAGCTGTCGTCCAAACCGCAATTTCAGGTCACCAAAGTCGGCACGCTTTTGGAGGGCCAAAAGATGCTCGGTCGCGAAAACTTCGACGTCGTGCTGATGGACCTGATGCTACCCGACGCCCGTGGAATCGACGCGGTCGAACAACTGCGGATCTTCGACTCCAACGTTCCCATGGTCGTGTTGACCGGCCTTGAGGACGAGGATATCGCGCTGCACACCATCGAAAAAGGTGCCCAGGATTACCTGTCCAAGCTTAGCCTGACCGGCCAATCGCTGACCCGATCGCTGCAGTTCTCAATCACTCGACAGCAAAAAATGTTGGGCTTGGAAGATTCCAGCGCGACCGATCCGTTGACCGGTTTACCGAACCGTCGGGGCCTCGAGGATCGCTATTTTCGCTGCCACCAAATCGCGGGACATCGGGGTGGAAACCTATTGATGACCATTTTGGATTTGGATCACTTCAAAGCCATCAACGATCGACACGGACACTTTGTCGGTGACGTTGTGTTGCAAGCGTTTTCCGAGCGCTTGCGATCGCTGGTCCGCAATCAAGTCGAAATCGTTCGTTTCGGCGGCGAAGAATTCCTGATCCTTCAACCCTCCATCGATCCCCAAGCCGATGCCAATGCCCTGGCCGCATGGCTGCGGCGGATTCCGCATCGCCCGATTCGAATCAGCGATGTGACGCTGGAAGTGTCCTGTAGCGCCGGCATGATCTCGGTTCGCGGTGCAGAAAGCTGGACCGAGGCCTACACCCGCTGCGATCAACAACTGTATCGCGCCAAACAAGCCGGCCGAAATCGAAGCTGCCGCGAATTGGTCTAAGCACCGGAAAAGTTCGATTTTTTGTCTTGAGTTTTCCGCGACGGCGATCGTCTAAGGTGGTGGAGCGTTTGCAAACCCACCCTGAGTCCGCGCCGTGGCCCACGAAAAACACCTTCGACGTTCGCGGCGTGTGTTTCCATCGTGGTGGCAAACGCTGGTGGGTGCCCAGGCCTGGAAGACATCCGGCGGCCGTGTTCTTGTCAGTGCACGGGAACGTGCGTTCCATGGTCCCGCGTTCCGGAATCCCGCGTTTCGAGATCCCGCGTTTCAAGGTCTAGCCTTCGGGTGCGTTTCCGGCGGTCCAATGGGCCAGGGTTCAATGGCCCAGGGTCCAACGGCCGATTGCACTTGGATGTCCGGCACGCCAAAGGATGCCGCCCGCTGTCGGGGATTCGCCACTCGAACCGAAGCGGAAGTCGCGATCGAATCGATGCTCCAGGCGATCATGGCCCTTGCCATACGGTTGTGCGGTGACACCCATGCGGCCGCCGATTTGACCCAGGACACGGCACTGCGGGCGATCACGCATTGGCGGCAATA
>JBCCRW010000215.1:0-10049 GCA_039201055.1 Planctomycetota bacterium
ATGAAACGATGCACGGCGCCGTGGCAATCGCGACATAACGGAACGGTTTCGTTCATTTGTTCGCGAGCGAAGCGTTTCTTGAACCAGCGGTTGCTGTGGCAGCATCGCGGAATCAGGTGATGCCGCGTGGTACCCCGCTTTGGCTGGCGACCGCACAGGGCACAGCAATCGACAACGGCTTGCGGTGGGTCCCAAAAATCCGTCTGGTTTGCCAGCGTGTTTATTCGCGCGCGACCCATCGATTGACCTCATCATCGACCTTGATTTCGCGATCTACAAAATCGACGACCGCCGGAACGACCTTGTCATACCCATTAATCAAGCTGGCGCCGACCAGCGTCGTCGGGGCCATGATTTCGTCGAAGCGTTCGATGTTCCCACGACCAAAACGACGTTTCATGCCCTGGATTCGTTTGATGATCTGCCGGGTATCCGATGCGTCGCGGGACTGCTCGCTGCCAATGACCATAATTGGCAAAGCGACGAGCGCACGGTTGTTGTAAATCGGCTCGATCGAGATCCCTTTGACCAACTTTTTTGGGGAAATCAACACCAGCCCTTTCACGTCCTGTCCTTGTTTGACGCGGCCGACACTGGGAAATTTCCAATCGATGACGGCCCATTGGACGGCCATCACGCATCCTTCGCCGACGCCCGCGACGACCAACGCGTTCAGATTCAATTTCCCATCGTTATTTTTTTCCTTCAGGAATCCCTTGGCCGCCTCCAGGTCCATTTGGACGATCGCTTCGACATCGCGGCGCCCCATCTGCTTGGGTGTCAATTCCTTCTCGCGACCGTTGGGCAGCCGTATCGTGCGGTCGCTCTTGCCGTGCCCGCGATAATCGACGACCAAGACCGCGTGTCCGGCGGCATGCAGGGCTTTGTACAGTGGGAAATACTGGCTCGATTGTCCCTCCCAGGCATGAACCAACAATACCGGCACAGCCTTTTTTTCTTTCTCGGATTCGAAGTAATAAGCTTTGAGCTTTAGCCCATCGCGGGTCTTCAGGTCGACGGTCTCATAAATCCGACTGCCCGATCGCTTGCGGTCTTGCGCCGTCGTGGACTGCACGCCACAACAAGTCATGGCGGAAAAGGCGATGGCCAAAAGCGGCAATGGAGAACGGACGAGACGGTTGAGCACGATGTATTCCTTCGGTCCACGAAGAGTTGAAAAGCAAGCGGCGTGTCCATTCCATTCTGCTAGCACATCCGCGATCCCGCAAGTTTCGCGGGTACCGCAAGTCCCTGCGAGTCCGTGGAAATCAAGATTGGGGTAGCAACTGAATCGCGTCGATGATGGTGTATCCGGAATCGTCGCCTTGAACCCGGACCACGACGTCGCCGGTTAGGCTGACGCGGCCGAGCGAAACAAATGGCTGGTTCTTTCCGGAATCGGACGATGCCAAGCGTCGTTGGTCGAGCGTCCATGACTTCTTGAGCGTGCCGTTTTGCAATGCATAGCGGACGCGACGACACCGGTTGGCATGGGGCGAATAGCTGACGCGAACGTCATAGTCGCCCGCTGGCACCTGGAACACATATTCGGCCGTGGCATCGCGATTTTGCTGATTGTGACGATACCCGTCGCCGACAAATGAGCCGGTTGCGTGGGAGGGTTTCCATTCGCCCCGCACGTCGGCCGCGTCATCATCCATGACAAAACCGGGCAGCCGCTTGATCGCCAATCCCCTGCTTGCCGACCCGCTGGCTTCCTGAGACCACTGCAGGATCTGGCCATCGGCCAAAAGCCGTTTCTGAAGCGCTTCGATGGGCACATCTTGGACGCTGCAGTTGCCGTCAATGGCCAGAGCCGCCGCCGTGGCCGCCGATTGACCCAGAATCATGAACACCGGTTCCATCCGAATCGATCCGAATGCGATGTGGGAGGACGACACGCAAACGGGCACCAAAAGGTTTTCGCATTCATCGCGTTGGGGGATCACCGCACCGTAGGCAATTTCGTACGGCCTTGGCGTGCGGACACCGATGTCGCCTTCGTTTTGCACGAAGCCTTCGGCGGTGACATAACGACGAACGTTATGAGAATCCAGCGTATAGGAACCCATCCCGACGCTATCGGGCGTTTCACGCTTGTCCAAACAATCCAGCTCGGTCATGACATATTGGCCGACCATTCGCCGTGCTTCGCGAATGTAAAGTTGATGGGGCCATCCACCGTTGTCGACAAATTCGTCTTTGCACAAACCCCAGCGATTCATCTTGTCACGAATCGCCTGGGGCACGCCGGGATCATTTGCCAAAAAGTACATCAGGCCTTTTTGGTACCGCTCATGATCGCGAATGATCTCTTTGCGGCGTGCATACGTGGCCGTGGGGTAATCGTAATTTTTGCCGATGTAATCGGTGCTGAATGGGCCGTGATTGTTGGTGTCCGTTTTGCGATTGGGCAGCGGGTCGAATTTGCGAAACACTTCGCTCCATCCGGACTTGAACACACGGCGAAGCAATTCGTAGCGATCGGGATCGTAGCCTTCGGGCTTGGCAAATGGGATGCGGTTTTCGTCGACGTCCGTCAGGCACATGCGAAAGCAATACGCTTGGATGCGATGATCGCCTTGGCCACGAATGCCCGGCTGGGAATCATCAATTTCGGGCAGCAAACCACTGTCGGGATCACCCGGGATCCGATACGGTTCGATGGGTTGTTTGAAAAAGTGCGCATGATGATAAACGCCCACCTGGTTCCCATTAAACGTTTCGCCGTAAGTGTCATTGGATTCACGGCCCAGCGTGGTGGTGACTCCGGCGGCGGCGACCAGATCGCCTTCGTAGGTCGCATCGATAAACATCTTGCCGCGATGAAGTGCCCCGTCGAGCGTCCGGATGGCGACGATGCGAGCGTCCTGTTTGACGACACCGTTTGCCGATCGATCCAAACGCGACTGGCGGATGACTTGCAAATCATGTTCGCGGACCCATCGGTCAAAAATGGCTTCGGCGACATGCGGTTCGAAGACCCACATGGTTTTCGCCCCCGGCAGGTCCGAGGGATCGCCTTGGCTGCGTTTGCCATAGGCTTGGCGGCGTTGAAACGGCCACGCATCGTCGGACCCTTCATAGTGCTGCCAAACTTGACGATAGAATTCGCGTGCGAGTCCCCCGATGGCCTGTTTCTTGCCCGAATCGGTCCACCCCAAACCGCCGCTGGAAAGACCGCCGAGATGTTTATCGGGCGAAACGACAAGCACGGACTTGCCCATCCGCCGCGTTTGGATGGCCGCGGTTACTGCCGCAGCGGTACCACCATAAATCACAACATCATGAGAGGTCGCTTGGGTGGGAGCGGGCGTTGTTTTGGCGGAAACAGGCGTTGTTTCGGTTGGGGCCGGCGTTGTCGCGGGTTCGGCGGCAGGGGCGACAATTGTGCTCGCTAGCAAGATCAAACAGGCGACGACGGTGTTCCAAATCAGAAACGCTGGGTTCCAATTCAAAATCGGCTCGGAACAAAACACCGGGGCAACGGTCGGCAAAGCCGATGCTGGCGTTGTGTGGGCGTGAGCGGAGTCAACCGCCATTGCCCGATTCGACATCAATGATGTCCTCGGGCTGACTTTGGCTGCCGCCAGCAGATTGACTTTGGCTGCCGCTGGGAGGGGAAAGGCTTGTACTGACACCGCTGAGCCGTTCGTTGAGTTTCCGGACGGCGTCGAGCGATTGACGCGATTGCTTTTTGACCCGATCAACCAGCCGCCTTTGGTTCGCATCGAGCTTGGTTTCCATCAATCGGTCCGTATTCTCAAGTATGTCATGGCTGGTTTCTTGAAGCAAGTTTGCCATTCGCTTGGCGTCACTGGAGCGACTGAGGATCGCATTCATTTCCACCTGTTTGCGTTTGGCGGCGTGGCGAATGGTTCGCAGCAGGTCAGCGCTGGTCAGTTGCGCCTTGGTTAAAAATTCTTGGGCGCCCAGTTCGATGCCGCGGATTGCCAAATCGGCGTCATCGTTACCGGTCAACACGATGACCGGAATGTGCGGCACCAATTCCATCAACCGATTGATGCTGCCCAAGCCCGTGCTATCGGGCAGTCCCAAATCCAACAACACCACATGAAATTCCTTGGACTTGATCAACCCGATGGCGTCGAGCAATCGAGCGGTGGTGCGCAATTCGAAGATTTGGGGTTCCATCAGGCGGAACGCCCGCTCAATCGCTTCGACGTCCAAAATGTCGTCTTCGATCAACAGAACGGACAGTTTTTTCACGGCAGCCGGGGATGTCGCGGGGGTGGAATTGCGGATGCCATCCGCCCGGAACCCGGGAGGGTGATCCCGGTTCCTGGGTCGTATCGGAACCCCACTCTGCCCCACAGTATACGGCTTGCCGCACCCGGCCGTGAAACTCCCGTCTGCCAAGCGAAGGGGTCGCGTTCCTGCGGGTCGACGCTCTTGTAGCGACGATGTGGTCCGGCCTTAAAGAGATTTACCCAGCGGCCGAGTCCATTTAAAAGCGATAGTGGAATGTCGATCCAGGGCCGCGACGATAAATCGGACGGCCATGTTGCGGAACGAAATAGCGTTCCTGGATGATGACGGGGCGTGGTGTGACGTAAACGGGAGGAGCGGCGGGCTGCACGGTCGTCGCCGCAGTCGCCGTGACGGGCTGGCCGACGGTCGCACGCTGCATCGACGTGATCACGTGTTCGGAAACGCCGGCTTGGTGCAGCGAAATGATGTCGGCGACCTGCAAGCTGTGAGTGACGCCGCGTTGCTGGATTTGGTTCACCACCACCGCATCACTCAACCCGCTACGGACCATGTTGACCACGTCAGGAACGGAAACCGAGGTTTGTGGAACTTGCCGAACGACCTGGGTGGGAGCCGCAACCTGTGTGGGAACTGGCGTCGAATAGACTCCCGCTTGCGGGTTGCTTGCGTAGCCTCGGTGCGAAAAATTCGCCCGCGTTTGCTGGCGGTAGGCGCGTTCTTGGTCGGCCGCGTTGCCCATCACGCGTCCGGCGACGGCGCCGATCAAACCGCCAATGGCGGCACCCGCGCCGGCTTCATTATTGTTGTCTCCGATCGCGGCGCCGATCGCCGCACCGGCGACGCCACCGACGACGGTGCCCCGAGTCTGCTGGGTACGCGGCGGATATGGCGAATAGGGATTTCCAAATTGAGCCTGGGCCGAATTCGCGGTGCATCCCAACAGCAACGCGGCGGCGATGCTTGCACGGATCTGGATGGCTGGCCGCGAGGTGATTTTGGAAATAGCAGACATACAAGTTTTTCCAATTTTGAAAGCACGTGGCGGGGCGGGACACCGACGCCGGCAATGATCCGGACTAGCAAGTCTTTTGCGGCGATGGCAAGCACAAAAAAAGACCGCGTGGCGAACGTTCCAAGAATCGGAACACCTGGCCACGCGGTCATCTATGTCAATCGGCGGCTCGGCGACGAAAACGTGCCGAGCCATTCGATCGTCCCAAAAGTTCGGCTCACTTGAATCGGTTCGCCAAGGCAATCCGATTCGCGGGAGCAAACCGGGACTATCGCAGAAGCGAAAGGACGTTCTGCGGCTGCTGGTTGGCCAGCGAAAGGACGTTGGTACCCGACTGGGTCAGGATTTGGGCTCGTGTCAACAGAGCGGATTCCTCGGCGAAGTCGGCGTCACGAATCGACGATTCGGCTTCCTGCAAGTTGGCTCGTGTTTCGTTCAGCGAAACCAGGTTGCTGTCCAGCGTCGTCGACTGGAACGCACCGAGTCGCCCGCGAAGTCCGGTGACCTTGCCGATGACTTCGTCGATGACCTGAGCGGCACCACCGACGTCCTGAGCCAGACTTTTGCCCTGACCACTACCCAGTTCATACAGGCGACCGGCTGCACCGCCGAGTTGTCCCGTGCTGACGCTGCCGATGCCCAATCGAGCCTGCTGCGTGGTCGTGACATCCGGGCCAAGTTGGAACTGAGCACCACCACCGTTGATTTCAAAGCTGAAGTCGGTGCTGCTGCCGTCATTGACGGTCAAGCTGATATCCAGCGTGCTCGTGTTGATGCTAAACGTGTTTCCGTTCGCATCGGCGCTGACCCCGTTGATCGTCGCGTCGATATCTTTACCAGCGGTTCGTTGAGCCGAAAGGCCGCTCTTGAAGGTTCCGCCGGCACCTTCGCTGATGATTTCAACGTCGATCGTTCCATTGGAGCCGTAGGTTGTGCTGGAAAGCTTGAGGTTTCCGCCATCGTCCTCGGCCGTGATGCCCGTCGCATCGCTGACCAGGTTGATCGACTGGATGATGCTGTCCAGCGAAGAACCCTTTTCAAATTGGAAGACTTCGCTGCCTTCGGCACCACTGAGCTGGAACACCAAATCGGCGTTCAAACCGCCGCCGAAGACGCCGTTGGCCAGCGCCGTGGTCGTCGGCGCGGTGTCGGTGCCGTCAAGGTAGACACCGTCGCCGTTTGTCGCGGTCACGCTGGCGCTGAAGCCCTCGATGCTGTCGATGGCCGCCGAAATCGTTCCGACATTGACGCCGGCGCCCAGGTTGCTGACGTTGACCACGATGTTGCCATCGTTGTCCAGCGACGCAGTTGCCGCGCCTTCGGCGAGCGAGTTGGTTCCATTGATTGTGATGGTCCGCCCGTCGAAGCTGCTGTTTGCTTCATCGGCAGTCACGGTGATGACATCGTCAACGGTCGAATCGGTTCCGCCCGTGAAAGTTGGCCCCACGTCGGTACCGACATCATTGACGGATGTGTTGTCGAACAAAGCGTTGCCGTTTTGCACATTTCGAACAACGAATTCCGTCAGCGAGTTGACCGCGTTGGCCAGGTCCTGGGTGGTTGCACCATCGGCTGCCGTAATCGCAATCGTGTTGGTGTCGCCGTCGTAAGTCGCACCGGTCGTCGCACCGGCCGTGATGTCAATTTGAACCGCGTTGCCGGTGGTTCCATCAGCAGCCTGTCCATCGATGGCTTCGATGTCGAAGGACGATGCCAGCGTTGGATTCGTGCCGCTTTCGACGTTGGTGATTGCCCCGGCCGTTGTGCCCAGTGCAGCGCCCGTGAAATTGTCCGTGGCGCTGTAGGTTTGCCCGCCATTGCTGACGTTGGTCGCACTGAACGCGAGCGACGCGGTCGCACTAGCGTTGATCGCGGTCACGATGTCATCAATGGTGTCTCCGGCAGCCACCGTGATGCTCAACTCGTTATCGGCCGTGTTGTAGACGGCAGCGGTCGATGCACCGGAGGTAATGTTCAGAACGGTCGCGTTTCCGATCGCTCCGTCCGCCGGGCCACCTTCGACGGCCGTCAGCCGGAAGTTGGCGGCCGGTTCGGCGGTACCGGGAGTGCCGCCGGCGATCGGGTCGGTTTGCGTTCCCACGTTGACCGAGGTCGTTGTGTCGGTACCGGTCAGCGTCGATGCGGCGCTGAAATCGAATTCGTCAACGCCCGAGTTTTGCAAGTCCGTCAGGATGTTTGCGACGGTTTCGCCTGCCTCGATATTCAAGGTCAGCGTGTTCGAACCGGAATCAAAGCTGGCCGTCGATGCGGTGCCATTTGCGACGGAGGTGATGGTGACGTCGGTGGAGTTGGCGACGATGCCATCAGCGAACTCGCCGTTGACCGCGGTGATCGTCACGCCGGCATCGTTGGTTCCATCGTTACCGATGTTGATTTCCGCGGAACCCTCATTGCCGGTCCCGAAGGCGTTGGCAAAGGCGACCGTTGCGGCAACCTCTTCGCCGATTTCGAAGGTGTCGGTAAAGGCGAGCGTCCCGCTTGCCTCGTCGGCGGGCGAAGGGGACCCGAACGTAATTGTGCCGGTTGAATTCACGGCGGTGGCGGCCCCCGGGATACCCGTGCTGACGACTTCGGCGCGCGTCGCGGCGCTGTTGATGACGACGTCCACGTCAACCTTGCCAATCGATCCCAAATTGGCTTGATCGATGTTGATATCTTTCAGCGTCGCGACATTTGCCGAGGTGCTTTGGAAGTCGAGCGAGCCGTCAAGCAGCTTTCGTCCCTGGAAGGTCGTCGTTTGAGCGATCCGGTTGATGGCCTCCAATGAGCTGTCAATTTGCAGCTGGTTAGCGGCGATCTCCTCTTCGCTGAGGGCACCATTATTTGCTGCTTCGACGACCAAACCACGCACGTCGTTTAACAGGTTGCTGACCTCGCCCAGGGCGCTGTCGGCGGTGCTGATAATCTGGCTGGCTCGGTTGGTGTTGCTGATCGACCTTCCAAGACTGGTAATTTCCGATCGCAGGGCTTCGCTGGCGATCAAGCCGGCCGGGTCGTCGGCTCCACTGTTGATTCGCAAACCGGTGCTCAGTCGCGTCAATGCGGATTGCAGGTCTTCGTTGCTATTGCGCAGTCGGTTTTGAGCGACGAGCGAAGAGACATTGGTGTTGATACGTGTCATAAGTCAGTTACCTCAAGATATGCGGCGAAATCGAATTCGTCTTTCGGAAGGACAAAACGGATTCGGCCGCATAGGTGACGAGCGGCCCCATCGTTGCTAAGGATTCAAATTTGCGATCGATGGCTGTGCACATCACGAGTCCATGCCCCGCGCAAATCTGACGTCTGGAGAAAAATCGGTTACCGCTTGCCACAAGCGTGCCGCCCCGACCGAAAACTGTGGCGAATTCGTGACCGCTGCCCTTGCGACCGCCCGATTCGCTACAATCCGAAGGTTGGTCAGGTTGAGCCAAAATTGGTAACGTGACCGCCGTCGGCACGGCCGTTAAAGGCGGCAAGGTTTGCCAATGTGCTGCCTGCCAAACGGGTCGACATCCAACCCCATTCATCCAACCTAGAGACGATCAGCTTGGATCACGTCAGCATCTTGGATCCCGCCAACAGCTCCAATTACGTCGTTCATCTCGCCAACATCCAGCCACAGGGCTTGGGCGGCGAAGTGCTCCTGGCAGCGGCCGGTGGCGCCACGATCAAGTTGATTTTGGCGGCCGTCGTTCTGGGCTTCTTCCTGATCTTGTTTGCGGTCTTCATCCGCTACTTTGGGTTGTGGATCCAATCGGTTCTGACCCGGGCCCAGATTGGAATCACCGACCTGCTGGGGATGACCTTTCGCAAAGTCAATTCGCGAACCATCGTGCGTTCCAAGATCATGGCCACCCAGGCGGGATTGGTGGAGGAAGATTTAACCAGCGATGCGCTCGAGGCCCACTACCTTGCCGGTGGCAATGTCCAGCAGGTCATCCGGGCCTTGATTGCCGCCAAGAAGGCCAAGACGATTTCGTTAAGTTTTACCGAGGCTTGCGCGATTGACCTGGCCGGCCGCGATGTGCTCGAGGCGGTCAAGACCAGCGTCTATCCCAAGGTCATTGATTGCCCACCACGTGGCGCAGCCAAACCGTCACTGGATGCGGTCGCCAAAGACGGCATCCAGTTGAAGGTCAAGGCCCGCGTCACCGTGCGGGCGAACCTGCAACAATTGATCGGTGGTGCGACCGAGGAAACGATCATCGCGCGCGTGGGCGAAGGGATCGTCAGTGCGATTGGTTCGGCGGAGAACCACAAAGCCGTGCTGGAAAATCCCGACGTGATTTCCAAAGCCGTGCTGGCCAAGCGGCTCGATTCGCAAACCGCCTTTGAAATTGTTTCGATCGATATCGCCGACATCGACGTCGGAGCCAACATTGGGGCTCGCTTGCAGGCCGATCAGGCGGAAGCCGACACCCAGGTCGCCCGCGCTCGAGCCGAGGGCAAGCGAGCCGCCGCGGTGGCCGAGGAACAAGTCAACTTGGCAAAGATTCAAGAAAGCAAAGCGTCCGTGGTGCTCGCCCAAGCCGAAGTGCCCGAAGCCATGGCCGATGCTTTCCGCAGCGGCAAACTGCATATCATGGAGTATTACAAACTGCAAAACGTCAACGCGGACACTGAGATGCGAAAGTCGTTGGCCAGCGCATCCAGTTCGACCGAGCCACTGCGGAACGACTGATCCCCAGTGGGTCGACTCGCCCACTGGGAGAAACACAGTATCGAGAAGCACCCCGTCGGAGAAAGAAAAAAAAAGGAGGGTAGTTGGAAATTTTGAAAACAAAACGGGAGTGGGGGTTTA
>JBCCRW010000216.1:0-10015 GCA_039201055.1 Planctomycetota bacterium
ACTCCGGCCCTGCTTCTCCGAAAAAGGAGACCAACTCATGTTCGGTTGATCTGTTTCGGCTCGGAAAACCGCCATTTGACTCGTCTTGACAACACGCGTAGACTGATTGCCGGCGAGCGATTCGGGGGAAAACAAATTTTGATGGCTTTGGCACCACTTCCAGCGGTCGTCCGCGGTCAGGCAATCGAGAACCGCGATCGTCAATTCCGCAAGTTGCTTTGAATCTCGATCGAGATCGCCGGCCGACTGCAATTGACGCCGCATCGTCTGTTTGAATGTTTCGGCGCGATCCATGCGATCGTTTTGCACCGCATTGATCGCCGCCAATCGGTGGGTGCGAATCCATGCCCGAAACGCTTCGCGTCGATCCCATAAGGTGGCCGAAGCATTCGCCTGGACCGCATTAAGATTTCGATCCGCGATCTCGAGCAGTTCGTTGATCAGGTTGGGGCTGAGATCGGCCGACCGTGGCGGCCGGTCGAGAAACCGAAACATCCAATACCTTAGCGCGTCGCCCGGATCGTTTGCATGCTTTAAATCAAGCGATTCGGCGATCGTCGCCACCCGAACCAAATTCTCTCGATTCCGCCCAAGCGAATTGCGAAGCCTTCGCGTTTCGTGCCATAACGGTCCGCCGCGCAATCGCGGAACGAGCCGGTCGAACTCTTCCCGCAACAGTTGGTCGCGCCTGGCGATCTGTCCCACGAAGTCTCCTTCGCGTTGCCAGTTCTGATAAACGAAACCGGCCGCTGCGGCAAACACCAGTGCGAAGATCGTGAAACCGACAAGACGATGATTCCGTTTGGCCGGTCGGATGATGGCAACGCGGGCGCGTTCACGGAAGGATCGTCGAACCGATTGACCGCTGAGCCATCGGCGCAGATCCGCCGCCAAGTCCGCCGCCGAAACATAACGATGGCGGGGATCATATTCCACGCACTTGAGAATGACATGATCGAGCCGTCGATCCGCGAATCGCGCGTCCCGTCGCGACGGCGGTGTCGGCATCCTGTCGGGAAATTGGTGACGCTTGGCGATTTCGAAGCGTTCGGAGTCATTTTTCTTCGACTCGGAGAGTCGAGCTACTGAGTTTTTCGACTCGGAGAATCGATCTACTGAGCTCTTCGACTCGGAAGGTCGATCTGCTGAACTTACCAGTTCCGCTTCGTCGCCTTGAAATGGCCGTGCTCCACAAACCAGTTCATAAAGGATCACTCCGACGGCGTACAAATCGGCGCGGTGGTCCACGGCGCTACCCGGCAGCGATTGCTCCGGGGCTGCGTACAACTCGGTTCCGGTGAACCCGAAGACTCGAGAAACCTCGCCGGCCGGATCATCGAATTTTGCGATGCCGAAATCCGCGATCAGCAAACGACTTTCTTCGGCGACCAACAAATTGGCCGGCTTGATATCCCGGTGGACAATACCCAGATCGTGAAGATGCTGGAGTCCATCGCAGACGAACGCGATCGCTTCGATCGTCTTGCGAAAGCGATCTTGAGTCAGCCATGCGTGTCGGCGAAGGACGTCGCTGAAGTCGCCCGCCTGGATCCACGGCATGACGATGAACGGGATCGATTGCCCGGCTTGAACGTACTTGCCGGAATCCTGGATCGGCAGGACGGCCGGGTGTTGTGCTTTTCGCAGCAGCTCGATCTCGCGCAGAAACCGCTCTAATTTTTCCGGCTGAATCCATTCGAATGCACCGACCGAAATGGTTTTGATCGCCACTTCGTTTCGTTCGGGGCCCTCATGGATGGCGCGGTAGATCGCACCGAATTCACCCTGATAGGGCTTCTCCAAAATCAGGTAGTGCTTGATTTTGGGATGCGGACTCCCAAGACCGCGTGCCGGATCCGACGGTTCGAGTCGTCCCAGATCGACCGGCAACGCGATTTCATCGTCGTGTGGATTATTGGCGTTCACGTTCGTCAATTTGCCGAGCACCCCGAAGGCTGCGCCGGATCGCTTGCCGATGCTTGACGCATCCGCTCAATCTCGGCGCCGCAATAAGCATGCAGCCCAAGCTTTTCCGCACACCGCCGCAAGACCCGCGGGTCCGACGATTCCGCTCGCTGGCTGATGTGACGGATCAATCGTCGCGCGTATTCGCGAACGGCGCGATGTTTGTATTGAGCCGCTGCGGCTTCGTCGATTTCTTGACCAGTGATTCGGGTTAAAAATCGTGCGACACGTTGCATCGGAACCCGAACCAAAATCTTCCCGTCGGGATCGCTTCGATCCGGTCGAACTTTCCGCTGCTGCAATTTGATCAAGTAGGTCAGCAAAGCGAGATGGTGGTTTTTTCCGGCGACTTGCTGACGCCGCATTTCCTCTTCGACCAGTTGCCGAATCAACACGCCTTCGGTGCGGTCGAATTCGGCAAGCGCCTGATGCAGCGGGTCGGCCGGGTCGATCGCCCGGTCTTCGGCGATTTCCCCGTGAAATCGAATGCGTTCGATTCCCGCGCGACGCCGCGCCTCGCGGACGTGATTGATCAACGATTGGCATAGGTAATCGCGATAGCGTCCCTGAAGCGGCTTGTCGGGTTGGAACTTGCCACGCAAAACCTTGACCGCAAAATCCTGGAACAGGTCCTCGGTCAGCGATTCGTCGCGGGTCAGCCGGAGGAAGAATTGTCGAATCGGCACTTCGTATCTTTGGAAGAAACTGACCGGATCACGAACGACCGCCCACCGGGTGGCTACCTGGCTAATCCTTCCCGAGAGGGAGGCGTCGGAGTCGTCGTCGACCGACCACAGCATGTCGTCGGGAAGATCATCGATTTTCGCGATTTTGCTGTCGGTCATTGCGTTCGTTGCTCGCTGCTAGCAGTGCCGGGAAAGGCGACGATTCGCCAAGCCCGGCCGGAGGTTATTAAACACCAAGACACAGTCACGAAGCGGAAAAGGATTTTGAAAAACTTTTGAAAATTCCGGCAATCCTTCTTCGTGTCGGCCGTGTGTCTCAATGAATTCCTCGCACCACGCTCCCCCCCCTTCATCCACCTCGATTGACGTCATGAACATTCTGCAAAACGTTCGCGCCAAGATGCCCCGTCGTTCGCGTCGAATCCAATCAAAGCGTCCGACGACGAATCGGTCGCGCATGCTGGGCGAAAGCCTTGAGCGGCGACAGTTGTTGGCCGCAACGATTGTCAACGAACTTGAAATCAACGACACCGCCGACCAGGCCCAACAGATCGCCGCGCTTTCGGATTTGCGGATCGACGGAGACACGTCGGTCACCTACAGCCGTCGCTACATGCGGCAATCACGCGATAACGATTGGTTCTTGCTCACTAATCCAAGGGATCAGCAGATCCAGGTGACGTTGGAGCGTTCGATCCCGTCGCCAACACATCGGATGACTTTGCGTTTGTACGATTCTTCGAATCTAGACAACTTCATTTTTTCCACAACGCTGGATAATTCAACGAGTGAAACCTTCGACTTGGGCGAGGTGGAAGCGGGACAGTATTACGCGGCGATTATTCCGACCTCAACGCAAACGGGCCAATTCCAGAGCAGCCTTTTTTGGAACTACAGCATCGAATTTACCGGTGAGGATACCGGTTCGGGATTAGAGCCCGATGCGAGGGAGTCAAACAACACCGCGGCGACAGCCAGCCCCCTGGCGGGTGAGGGCGGCGACTTCAACCTGAATCTGCACGAAAGTTCCGACCAAGACTTTTTTGCGTTCACGATTACCGACGACGTGAACTCCGATCATTCGATCGCAGCCCTTTTTGAGCACGGCGAATCGGACATCGATTTTCGTTTGAGGGACTCCAGCGGAAGCGTCGTCGGGGCGTCTTCGTCGGTTCGCAACAGCGAGAGCATCCAGTTGTCCGACTTCGAGGCCGGCGATTACACACTTGAAGTGTTTTCCTTCAATGGCCAACCGGCCGAATACACGTTGCTGTGGAATCTGCCGACCGAATCGGGTCCGGCACCGGATCGCCTGGAATCCAACGACACGTTTGAAACGGCGACGGAATTACTGGCATCGTATCGCAACCAGTTGTTGACGATTCACAGCGAATCGGACGAAGACTATTTCTCATTTGAATTGCCCACGGTCGGCAATCGCCAGTCCAACGCGACGATCGAATTTGAGCACGCCGACGGCGACTTGGATTTGTTTTTGTACGACGCCGGTGGCAATGAAATCGATCGCTCGTTTTCGGTTACCGATGATGAATTCATTTCGTTCGAGGGGCTCGATGCCGGCGAATACTTCCTGCGTGTGAACGGATTTCTCGATGCGACCGGCAACTACTCAATCGATATCCAAATCCCAGACGATGGATTGGGACCGGATTTTTTCGAGTCGAACGATACGCTCGCGACCGCAACCACTGTTTCCTCGGATGTGTTCGCTCAACAGGACCTGAGCATTCACAGCGAAACGGACCGGGACTATTTCAGCTTTGAAATCACGCCGGGAACCAGTGGGGAAGTTTCAATCGATTTCCTGCACGAACAGGGCGACATTGACCTCGCACTTTTGGACGCAAGCGGCAATGCGGTCCGGCGTTCGGCATCGGTGTCCGACAGCGAATCGATCCCGCTGAATGGTCTTCCCGCGGGTCGCTACTTCGTTGACGTTTACGGCTTTCTTGGCGCGACCGCCGCGTACGATTTGCTGATCCAACTCGAGCGACCCGACGGTCTGTCGCCCGACCGATTTGAAACCAACGAATCCACCGCCCAGCCGACATCGCTCCGCGAAGGCGGACGACTCGAGGGGCTATCGATTCATTCGACAAACGATCGTGACGTCTTTCAATTCAGCCTGCCCAGTACGGGTACCAACGCGGATTCGGTCGCGATCGACTTTTCGCATTCGGTGGGCGATCTGGATCTGCTGGTTCGCAATCAATCGGGGTCGGTTGTCGGTCAGTCGTACTCGGTTTCCGATAACGAACAAGTTTCGCTCGCCGGTCTGTCCGCCGGCGTTTACTTCGCCGAAGTCTACGGATTCCGCGGTGCCCGCAATGCCTACGATCTAGACGTCAACATTGGCGAAGGACTTCAGACCGACGATCTCGAGAGCAATGATTCCCGACAGCAAGCGACGCGCGTCACTCGCAGCGGAATCCTGTCCGATTTGAATTTGCACAATGCGGGCGATCAGGATTGGTTCGGCTTCAATTTGCCGGTCACGGGGACGGCGTCCAGTTTCGTAACCGTGATTCCCGAGTCCGGCGACTTGGCGGTTTCGGTCGAGATCTTTGCGGGCAGCTCCAGCACGGCGGTGCTCTCAGGTAGCCTGGGTACAGGCGACCAGCGACCGGCGATCTTTTCACTAGAGGATCTTGCCGCGGGAGACTATTTCGTTCGGGTCACCGGGGATGCGGGCGCGATGTACGCGGTCAATTTCCAGTTGCCCTCGGCGGATTCCGTTCGGCCCGACCGCTTTGAATCGAACAACAGTCCATCCGCAGCGACGGACCTTCGCAGCGTGGAGGAAACCCGCGAAGTCGAAGGCTTGTCCATCACCGCCGGCGACGTGGATTACTTTTCATTTCGCATCCTGACCGATGCGACTAGCAGCCATTTCGTCGACGTTCAATCGGACCGGCCCGCCGCAGGGCTGAACATCGAACTGCTCGATGCTTCGGGTCAGCGTCTTCGCGGTTCCAGCGGCGACGTGGATTCGCAACGCGTCTCGTTGGACGGTTTAGGACCCGGCGAATATATCGCGAGGATCTCCGCGGATTCATCAACGACCACCGAATATGACTTGGTCATCAACGGCCCGCTTCGGGAATCGGATTTCAATATCCAGCTTGTTTTCGCCGACGACCAACTGACCGGATCATTCCGAGACGCGTTCATCACGGCTCGGGAGCGTTGGGAATCGATCATCACCACCGACATTCCGGACGTGGTCGTTCCCAGGGAAATCAATTCGACCTTTGTGGGTCGGGAGGGTCAATTTACGATTCCCGCCGGGACGCAAATCGATGACGTGCTGATCATCGCCAATGGCTTCACCGATGGCCCCAGTGGCTTGTTGGGCGCCGCGGGTGCTCGCGCCCTTCGCGGTGCCGCGGACAACCATCTGGCCGCATTTGGAGTCATGGGTTTTGACACCGCCGACTTACAAGCACTTGAATCCACGGGGCAGTTGGACGAAGTGATCTTTCACGAAATGGGTCACGTGATTCTTGCTCCGCAAACTTGGCAGCGCCAAGGTCGCTGGTTGGATGTCGATACCAACGAGCCAAAATTTTTGGGTGAAAATACCGTCCGGGAATACAACGCCATGCTGGGCGGTGGAAACGAAACGACGGTGCCGATGTATGGCGACCTAAATCCCAATGCTCGGGGGAGCCACGCGTCGCATTGGGACGAGGCCGTGTTCCGGAACGAGATCATGACCCCGTTCCTCAATCGTGGTTCCAACCCGGTTAGCCGACTCACAATTGCCCAGGCGGAGGATTTGGGCTACGGCGTGAATTACGCAGCGGCGGAAGCCTACACGTTTCCGACAAGCGGCCGAAGCGGCGGCGAAGGTGAAGACGACATCATCTGGACCCACAGCGAGGAACTCGACATTGAGCTTCTCGATGGCGTAAACATGGAGACGATCGCGGCACCTTTGGAATCGCTGTTCGTCGTCGACAGCCTGGAGGGCACCCTGGCTTCGCTGCGGCAGGACGAACGCGTCGCCGAATTGACCCTTCGACCGGGCGACGTCGATAGCTTCGACTTCACGCTGGACGGGCGTGGCACGGTGGACCATTTCATCAACGTCGATTCCGAACTGGGCCGCGACGTCGAAATACGCCTTTTCAACAGTGAGGGTCAACGGGTCGCCGCGAATGTGAATGGTGAACCCAGCCTCTCGCTCGCGGGTTTCCCAAGCGGAGATTACCGCATTGAAGTGCAAAGCGATGACTTTGATCGTTACGCGTTGTCCTTCGAGGGACAGTTTCAACAGGACACGGACTTTCAATTGGAGCCCGCATTTGCCGCGCTCGATGTCGATGGCGACGGACGCGTCAATTTGGCGTCCGATCTTCGCTTGATTCGATTCACCCTGAACGATCTACCCGATTCCGTGTTTGATCGGTTCATCGGCCGTAACGCGACTCGGTCGGTCAGTCAGATCCGCGACTACGTTCTGTCTCTCAATGATGCCCTGGATCTTGATTCCGACGGACGTGTCAATTTGGCCGCGGACGGACGCCAACTCAATTTTGCACTCAACGATCTACCCGACAGCGTCTTCGACAGGTTCCTGGGTCGAAATTCGGAACGCGGCGTTGACGAGATTCGTGATCGAGCCCTTCAATTGGTCGCTGCTGATCGCGGCAATTCGCAATCGCGGACGGCCGAAGGCGAATCGAACGGACTTGTCGGCGAGGGCGAAGCGGTCACGCAGCAAATTCGCTTGGACGTCTCCGACGATCTCGGGGATGCGACGTTCGACGTTTCCGCAATCTACTCCACACTTGATGTAAACGCTGATCCGTTTGCGGCTGCGGCAAGTGACATCGAATACTTCATCCACTTCAATTCCGACGAGGTCGAGTTGATTGCGGACGAAAGCGAAGTCTTTACGGCGACATCCATTCGAACCAATACCACGCTCGAAGCAGGACTCGCCCCCGAAAGAAGCGCGCTCTCGGATGATGGAAACGCAGGCACAAACTCCTTTGTTAGTTTTACGTTCGAGGATGAACGGAATGTGCCCGAGTTTCCGGGTGTCGACCAGCCGGTCACACTTTCGCGGATTCGATTTCGGCTTCGCGAGGGTGTCGACTCGACGACCATCACCGCCCGACTCAGCACGGTCGTCGCCGACCCACAGTTCGATCAAGTTGCCGCGAATAGCCCGCTGACGGTCTCGGTCGATTCGGAAAACTCGCTGCCTGTGATCCAGGCCATTTCCGATGTCACGATTGATTTTGGCCAAACGCCGCAACCGATCGGGTTCACCGTTTCCGATGCGGAAACGCCTGCTGATCAGTTGCAGGTGACCGCATCCTCCAACAACGACGCGCTTATCGATAGCTTGTCGGTAAGCGGAAGTGGTGGCAACCGAACGTTGGCGATTACCCCTGTGGCCGGACAATCCGGAACGGCCGAGATTACCGTCCGGGTCACCGACGGTGACGACGCGGTCGTGGATCGGCGGTTTCAGTTCACCGTGAATCCCGAAGCCACCAACGACTCGCCGACGATCTCCACCATCGCAAATCGAGCCGTCGAAGTGGGCCAGACGATTGCTCCGATCGCATTCACCGTCGCGGACACCGAAACGCCCGCCGCGGACCTGACCGTGGTGGCGACGACCGACAACCCGACGCTCATCGAGAACCTGAGTGTTAGTGGAACCGGCGGTAACCGTACGCTCAGCATCGTTCTTGCTGCGGGCCAGACCGGAACCGCGAATGTCACAGTGCGAGTGACCGATGCGGACAACCAATCCACCGAAGAGACGTTCACGGTCAGCATTTCGGAAACCGACAGCGATACACCGCCGACCATCACCACCATCGCAAATCGAACGGTCAATGTCGGAGAATCTCTGTCGCCGATCACCTTCGTGGTCGGCGATTCCGAAACGGCTGTCGATCAGCTGCAAGTGGTCGCCACGTCCAGCAACACGGCACTGATTCCAACGCCGACCGTCACCGGGACCGGAGCCAGTCGAAGTTTGAATCTTGATCCCGTCGACGGCCAAACCGGAACGGCGACGATCACGGTGATGGTCACCGATGGCGACGGTCGAAGCGCGACGGAATCGTTCAGCGTCACGCTGCGACAATCCAATATCGACGGCAGGATCCTGATCCCGACCAGTGTGGCCCGGCCGCATTTGATCCCCGGTGACGGTCGGCCGACCGCGATTTTGTTCCGCGCACAAATGACAACACAGGTGGTCGTCGGCGGCGTCGGTTCAGTCGATGTCAGCGGCGGTCCCCAGATTCTGGATGAAAGCACAACGCCGATTTCGCGTCAAGAAAATGGCGTCACCGTCGCCGATGTCCAGGCCGGCCAAATGTACGCGATCATCTTTCCCAGTAGTGAAGCGGAGCAACTTTACGCGGTCGGTCCCCGAAGCGTCGACGGCATCAACGCGCTTTCGCCTGACGTGCAAACCAACCTATTGAACGTCAACGACGTCAACGCGGATGGACGTACCAGTGGACTGGACGCCTTGCTCGTTTTGAACCAGATTCGCCGGCAGCGACAGGACGCGCCCGAGGGCGAACAGGTCGCTTCGGACTCGCCTCGCTTTGTGGACGTCAATGCCGATGGCGTCGTTTCACCCGGCGACGCGCTGCGGATTCTCAATGCGATCCGGCGTCAAAATCGAAGCGCCGCCAATGGCGAACAGATCGATGCGCCGGAGCTTCGCTTGGATTCGATGTCCCAGCTTCCGGCTCGAAACTGGAACGTGGAAAGCCCGAGCGACCTGCCTGTGGAACTCGTTAAAGAAAGAATGGAAGTTCAACAGCGGCAATGGCAAACCGCGCCGGGCACAAAGGGCTTGGCGGCCAGCGTCAGCCAGTGGCTTCGGGAAAACGAATCGGCTGATGCATCCGCCACGAGCGACCGACTCAGCGGTCTGGATGTTTCCAGCGTCGATCAACTCTTTGGCGAAGCCACCTGGGTTTAGCCAGCGCCCTCCGCGTTGGCGTGATCGCGCATTCGTGAGCGGTGACTTTTGATTTCCTGGCTCCCCTCTTTCCCGGATCTTGGCGACCCAAAGCGAGTCAAGATCCGGAGATTTCCGGAGGTGGCGTTTGACTCGCTTGGGGCTCGCCAAACGTACCACCGGCTAAATGCTTTGACCGCTCCGCGGTCGAATCATGCTTAGACATCGGTATCCCGTGAGCGACAAGGCGCTGGTCGTCGGTTTCCGGGTAATGGTACCGGCGGCTAGCCCGGATATTGCATTAGCTTTTTGTTCTAGCCGTATGGCGCCAGAGCCTTAGTTCCGGTATGTATTGGAGTTACGACAACCCATACACCCCGAACCCAAGGCTCTCGGC
>JBCCRW010000217.1:0-9995 GCA_039201055.1 Planctomycetota bacterium
ATCAAGACGGCCAAGGAAGATCCCGATGGCTTTTGTCCGGTCGAGATGATTTGCCAAAATGGCGTCGCCCTGGCGACCTTCCATACTTCGCAAGTCGATCCCGACCGCGCCGACGGTTACGACGCGGGGATTCGTGGTTTCCTGGCCGACGGAAAACCGCGTGGCGTCAGCGATTGGGGCGCGTTGTCGGCGTGGGGCTGGGGTGCCAGCCAAATTCTTGACTTTACCGAAGACCATCCCGGTATCGATCACGATCATGTCGCGGTCATCGGCCATTCGCGGGGTGGCAAGGCGGCGTTGTGGGCGGCGGCCGAGGACGAACGCTTTTCGACCGCCTACAGCAACAATTCGGGCTGCGGCGGTGCGGCCCTGTTCCGGCGGCGGTATGGGGAAACGACCGCGATCATCACCCGGAATTTTCCGCATTGGTTCTGCAAAAAATTAAACGATTATGCCGGCAACGAGGATGCACTGCCGGTCGACCAACACCAGTTGATCGCCGCCATCGCGCCGCGTCGGGTGTACGTGACCAGCGCCAGCCAGGATTTGTGGGCGGACCCAAAAGGCGAATATCTATCGCTGGTTCATGCCGCCCAGGTGTTCACTCGGTTGGGCCATCGTGCGGTCAACGACCCCAACATGCCGCCGGTCAATCGCCCGGTCACCAGCGGCCAAACCGGCTATCACATTCGCCAAGGTAAGCACAATTTGACGCCGCAAGATTGGAAATACTTTTTGGACTTCTTTTTGGATGTCGATCGCTAAGGATCGGACGATCGTAAAGCGGCGCTCTCGGTAGTGGACGAGACGACGAGTTCTGGCATTCGGGACTCGTCGCCTCGTCCACTACGCCAAGGACGAGGCACCGAGCTAGCGGAATGAAAATGGCGTTTGTTCGATTTGCCCGGTTTCGAAAAATTGTTCGACCTGGGCGGTGAAGGGTTCCAATTCCAAACCCGCGTTTGCCAGCCAAGCGTCATCGTAGTACGTGCCCAGGTAGCGTTCCCCGCCGTCACAAATCAGCGTCACGATGCTGCCGGATTGGCCCGCGTTTTTCATTTCGGACATCAAGTGAAACGCGGCCCACAAATTCGTTCCCGTGGAACCGCCGCAGCGACGACCGATGCGCCGCCGCAAGGCCCGGACGGTGGCAATCGACGCCGCATCGGGAACCCGCATCATGCGGTCAATCACCGACGCGATAAACGACGCTTCCACACGTGGCCGCCCGATGCCCTCGATGCGAGACGGCTGAGTGCAACGGGTCGCGGCATCTCCGGTGCAAAAGTATGTTTCAAAGGCCGAATGTTCCGGGTCGACAACGCACAATTGGGTGCCCAGGCATTGGTAGCGGATGAAACGTCCGATCGTCGCCGACGTGCCGCCGGTGCCGGCGCCGACGACAATCCAGGCCGGTTGGGGATGCCGTTCCAGCGACATTTGCGTGAACAGCGATTCGGCGATGTTGTTATTGCCACGCCAATCGGTGGCCCGTTCGGCATACTTGAATTGGTCCATGTAGTGGCCGCCCAAGGCTTTGGTCAACGTTTGGGCATGGGCGTCGATTTCGTCGGCCCGACGCGGGTGACAGGTGCCGCCCAGGAATTCGATCGTGGCCAATTTGGTTTCCGACGTGCCGCAGGGAACGACCGCGTGAAACGGCAAATCCAACAGCCGGGCAAAATACGCTTCGCTGATTGCCGTCGAACCCGACGAAGCTTCGACAATGGGCGTCCCCTCGTGGATCCAGCCGTTGCACAGGGCGTACAGAAACAGCGAGCGGGCCAGTCGATGCTTCAAACTGCCCGAGGGATGAACCGATTCGTCCTTTAAATACAAATCAATTTCGGGGCACCCGGGCACGGGCAAATGGATCAAGTGGGTGTCGGCCGAGCGATTGAAATCGGCTTCGATCCGGCGGACCGCCGCGTTGACCCATGAGATTCGCGAAGTGTCCAAGGAAACCGACTCGTGGGTGAATTTTTGATGAGCAAAGACCAGCCTGGGGCGGAAAATCCCCGCCCATGGATGCATCCTCATGCGGGGGGCATCGTGATGACTCGCCCCGCGACGCCCGGCCATTATTATGGCTGCCGAGCCCGGCAGGGCGATGGCCTCGTTCTGGGGATTGGGCCGCGTCATTTGCGGCTCAAATTTTCGGTGAGTGTTTTTTCCCGCATTGATTCGCAGCGATGGATTTTTCTTTGTTTTCCCGATTTCGATCGCCATCGTGTCCCAAGACGCCCGGACGCCGGATGGAAGTTTTGGAATGTCGCCGCCTGTTGGCGGCGGACATCCGCATGGATTCGAACCTGGAAACCCACTCCGCCGCCGAGACGATCGAAATGCTGCCGGCGCACTGGTGGTCGTTTCGTGACGAAGATCGCCCGGTACGTTTGGGGCCCAAACGGGCCGGCGTGGAGTCACTCGAGCCGGGTCCGGTGCACCTGCGGGCGCTCGAATATCAAAGCGTGGTCTTGCAGATCGATCCGCTCCGCGAATCCCTGCTGGATGCCAATCAAAATGAATCGCTTGTGCTTGCGATTCCACGCCCCGATGGGTTGTTGGAATCTTTTGAGATCCAATACGACTCGGTGATGGCGACCGAACTGGCCTCGCGTTACGAATCCATTCGCACTTTTTCGGGCCGCTCGGCCGACTCCGGTGCAAACGTGCGTTTGGACGTGACGCCAGCGGGTTTTCACGCGATCGTGATTTCGCCGGAGGGCAACTACTACATCGATCCGCTGTATCACGGTGACGATGTGTTTTACGCCAGCTACTTTACCGGTGGCGATTTTTCGGTTCCCGAGTTCGATGAGCCGGGTGTTTCCGAACCGGATGCTTTCGAGCCGAGCGTTTCCGAGGCGTTCCAGAAGGATGGCGGCGGCGGTAAGAGCGGCACCGGTAAGGGTAGCATCGGTAAGAGCGGCACCGGTGAATTGGCGTCACGTTCGGGAACGCAGCTGCGTACCTACCGTGCGGCTATCGCCGCCAACGGCGAATACACCACATTCCACGGCGGTACCGTCGAATTGGGTTTGGCCGCCGTGGTCACGGCGATCAACCGCGTCAATGCCGTTTATGAAAATGAGTTGTCGATTCGCTTTGAGTTGATCGCCGAGAACGACCAAATCATCTACACCAATAGCGCCACCGATCCCTACACCAATGCGGTCAACGGCGGCCAGTTGAACACCAATCAAGACAATCTTGACGCCGTGATTGGTTCGGCCAATTACGACGTCGGTCATTTGTTTGTGACCGGTGGTGGTGGCGTGGCGGGGTTGGGCGTTGCCGGCATCGATGGTTTCAAGGCCCGTGGGATGACGGGGCTGCCGCAACCGATCGGCGATGTCTTTTTTATCGATTTCGTCGCGCACGAAATCGGGCATCAGTACGGTGGTTCCCACACCTTCAATGGCGATTCGGGAAGCTGTGCCGGTGGCAATCGCAGCGCCGCCGCGGCCTTTGAACCGGGCAGTGGATCCACCATCCAGGCGTATGCGGGGATTTGCGGCAACGACAATCTGCAAAATAACTCGGATGCCTATTTTCACTCGGCCAGCTTTGACCAGATGATCGATCACGTCGACAACCGGATCCCGACGGTCGGGTCGCGTACGGCCACGGGGAACAACGTGCCGCAGGTGGATGGCGGCGCGGATTTTGTCATCCCCGCTCGCACGCCATTTTTGTTAACGGCCAGCGGAAGCGATGCCGACGCCGGCGATGTGCTAACGTACAACTGGGAACAACGTGATTTGGGGCCGCAACAGGACGTCAACGCGGGCGATAACGGATCGAGCCCGATTTTTCGTTCGTTTCAGCCCACGACCGATCCCACGCGAATCTTTCCGCGGCTTTCGGATCTGCTGGTGGGAACGACCGTGATTGGCGAAACCCTGCCGACGACAACGCGGGAATTGAATTTTCGCGTCACCGTTCGTGACAACGCCAGCGGCGGCGGTGGCGTCAATTCGGACGACGTTTTGGTCAACGTGATCGACACCGGCGAGGCATTTGAAGTGATCTCGTTTAACGGTGGCGAAACGGTCGCGGGGCTTTCGACGCAAACGGTCACCTGGAACGTCGCGGGGACATCGGCCAATGGCATCGACGCGACCAACGTCGACATCGAATTGTCGACCGACGGAGGTTTGACTTACGACGTGACCTTGTTGGCGGCAACGGACAACGACGGATCGGCCGACGTGGTGATTCCGAACATTCCCGGCAGCGATGCCCGGCTTCGGATCAAGGCCAGCGATGGGATTTTCTTTGACATCAGTGATGCGGATTTTGAAATTACCGCCGCCGTGTTTAGCACCGATTTTGGTGACGCACCCGATGGCATCGATGGCACTCCGGGGCCCTATCGGACGCTGGCGTCAAGCGGAGGCGCCGTCCACAACAATGCGGGCACCGATCTCTTTTTGGGTTCCATCGTGGATACGGAAAGCGATGGCCAGCCCGATGATTTGGCGACCGGCGACGGCATCGACGAGGACGGCGTCCGTTTTACCCAGCCCTTTGTCGCCGGGCAAACGGTGCCCATCGAGGTGACCGCGTCGGGCGCCGGTGTGTTGGATTTCTTTCTTGACTTCGATGGTGCCGGCGGTTTTGGAAATGTTTCCAACGAGGTCTTTTCGGCCAACGTTCTGGCGGGCACACAAACGATTCCGGTGACAATCCCCGCGGGCGTTTCGGGCAATACGTTCGCACGGTTCCGATTGACAAGCGGTGGCGGCGTGGGGCCGGCGGGCCCGGCAAACGGCGGCGAGGTCGAGGACTACCGTGTGCAGATTTTTGCCACCGCGCCGCCGCGCGACTTTGGTGACGCCCCAGCCGTTTATGGCACCTTGGCCGCCGATGCCGGGGCGGCCCACTTGATCAAGGGGCCGACACTGGGTGCCGGCGTCTCCGATGAAACCGATGGTTTGGCTTCGGCCAACGCGACCGGTGACGCCGATGATGGCGTCCAATTCCTGGGACGCCTGATTCCCGGTTTGACGACACTGCTTCGAATCACGACGGTCGGCGGCGGCACGCTGGACTTCTTTTTCGACTTTGATGGCGATGGGGTCTTTGGCAACACCAGCGATGAAGTCTTTCGCGAAACCGTTGCCGATGGCACGCAAACCCTTTCGGTCAACGTCCCCGAAACGGCGACCGCTGGAATCACCTTCGCGCGTTTCCGCTTATCCAGCGTCGGCGTCTCGGGGCCCGGCGGATTGGTCAGCGATGGCGAAGTCGAAGACTATCAGGTTGTCATCAGCGATCCGACGGCCGGCGAAGTCTTGGTGACCGATTTCGACGATGTCACCGTGCCGTTGTTACCGCCGGGATGGACGACCAGTTCCCAGTGGGCGACCGTGGGCAGCAATTCCAGTTCCCAGCCCAACCACGCTTTCGTTCCCAACCAAGCCCAAATTCGCGATGATCGCTTGACGTCGCCGCCACAAACGATTGGCGAAGGCTGGGACCTCAGCTTTCGGAATTTGGTCAATGCCGAAGCGTTTGTCAGCGGCACCTTCCAAGAATATTACGACGGTGCGGTGCTGGAAATCAAAATTGGTAACGACGACTTCATGGACATTCTGGACGCCGGCGGGGTGTTTCTTGAAGGCGGCTACAACGCCGTGATCGAAGATGACTTCGGGAACCCGCTGGGCGGACGGGCGGCATGGAGCGGTAATCTGGGCGGCTACTTTGACACGGTTGTCGATTTGCCCGACACGGCGGACAACCAAAGCGTCCAGCTGCGTTGGCGTTTCGGTAGCGACATTTCCTTTGGCGCGGTTGGTCAGCGAATCGATGACGTGATGTGGCTGGACCCCAGTGCCGGTGCGTTTGATTTTGGCGACGCGCCTGATCCACCGTATGCCAGCTCGGCTGCATCCGGTGGCGCGGCGCACGTTGTCACTGATTTGCATTTTGGGGCCGGTGTCACCGCCGAAGAGGATGCGTTGCAGAACGCCGGCGGCGATGGCGACGCGGACGACGGCATCACGATCGATCAGCCCTGGATTGCCGGCGGAACGACCACGCTAAGCATCCAGGCCAGCCAGGATGCGATCGTATCGGCGTGGGTGGACTGGAATGGCGATGGCGTTTGGTCCGACGACGAATCCATTTCCCGTGACTTGAGCGTCGTTTCAGGAAGCAATGATCTGGAGGTTTCGATTCCCCAAACGGCGAACATCGGTTTCACGTTTGCGCGTTTCCGAATCAGCAACCAAGCGGGCTTGGCGCCGACTGGTGAGGCGGCCGACGGGGAGGTCGAGGATTTGCAAATCGTGATCGAAGCAGGCGTCGCGCCGGTCATCGAGGACATTATCGTCAACGGCAACGAAGTTCAACGCAGTCGTATCGATGGCTTGGAAATTCGTTTTGACCAAGAAATCACCTTGGACACCAGCGACGGCGGACCGTTCCAAATCGAATCGATCGATTCCGGCGAAACGGTTGCCTGGGCGGCCGATGAAAGTGTTGTCGATGGCAAGTCAATCGTCACGCTGACCTTTTTAGACGGAATCCAGGTGACCGATTTCGGATCGTTGACCGACGGGCGGTATCGATTGACGGTTCGGGGCGACAAGATCAGCGCGGGATCGGTCTTGCTTGACGGCGACGACGACGGGGTGGCCGGGGGTGATCGTATCTTTGATGACACCGACGGCTTCTTTCGGTTGTACGGCGACACCGACGGGAATCGAACGGTCAACCTGTTCGATTTCGCGGATTTCCGCAGCGCCTTTGGATTTGACGAACCGAGCGAATTGTTTCGCCCCGAATGGGATGCCAATGGCGATGGTTCCATCAACCTGCTGGACTTCGCCGATTTTCGCACCAATTTCGGCCGCTCGGTTTAAGCTCCGATTCAATTGCCCGTTGGCGACGCGGACTTGATGAATTCGACCAACGTGGGAACCAGCTGGGGACTCAGCGGCAACGTCGGATCGTTGTACGAGGCGAGTTGTTTGTCCGGCGAAGGGATGTCGACCAGCACATGGTTCATCCCGGTGATGATCACCCGCTTGGATCGCGGTGCCGCCTTGTCGAGCCGCTTGGCGTCGTCAACGGAGACCTGGATGTCGCGGTCACCCTGGACAATCAAGAGCGGCTTCGTCAGCGCCGCCGCATCGGGTTCCGGGGGACCGGTGATGAAATCCATCAGGAACGGTTGCACGCTTGGCCGCAAGACACTGGCCAGGATAGGTGGAACTTCGTCGACGGTCTTGCCCTGTTTCAGCTGGGTCAAGATTTGGTCGGCCTGGTCGTATACATCTCCTGGGACCTTGCCCTTGAGTTGCTGGCGAAGCAGTTCGTCGATGGGGCGGCCGGAACCGGCGATGGAGACAACCGAATCGACCGCCCGGTTGCGTCCGGCACGTAGGGCCACGTGAGCACCTTCGCTGTGTCCCACCAACACGATCTTGGTGAATCGAGAGTCCTTTGCATAAAGCTCGATCCAGGCGTTGTAGTCGTCAACCATGACTTGCGGCACGAAGTCGGCTTCGCGCCCGACCACCGGTGTGTTCCCGCTGCCGCGTTTGTCGAAGCGAACGCTCGCGATGCCCGCGTCGGCGAGCGCGATTGCCAATTTTCGAATGGCGTCATTTTGGGTCATCGCGCTGTTGCCGTTGCGATCGGTTGGACCGGAGCCCGAATGAAACAGCACGAGTGGACAGGTACCCGCGGCAAGTTTTTCAGGCATTCGCAGCGTGCCCACCACGTCGACACCCTCACGCGGAATCGAAACATCGGATTCGCCTCGGGTGTCCGTCTTTGCGCCGCCGCTTTTCGCGGTGCCGGTGTGATTGGAAGCATCGCTGTCGTTTTTAAGATTCTTGGGCAACGGTGCCGGTCGCAAAAAGAAGCCCGCGATGTTCTGCTTGTCGTCAAAAGTGATTCGATACACGATGGCCTGCCGCTCGTGGTACGCGGTCGCTTCGACGGTCAACGGCTTGGTGGTCAGCGTCTTGATGGGCCCCTTGGATTGGAATTTGCCAGTAACAAAGGTCAGACCATTGATGATGGACTTGAGCTTGTCGGTCGGCAGTCCGGCTTTTACCTCGGGGGAAAAACGCTTCGTCAACGCGTCCCATTTTTGCTCGCACAATTCATCCAGCACTGTGTCGGCAAGCGTCTGCTTGGCCGTTTGCTCGGGTGCGGGCTGCGCGGCGACGGGGTTGAATGCGACGGTGGTCAGCATCAAGGTGATGAAGGGCAGCAGACTTCGCATGGCGTTTCCGATTTCGCGGTAAGTTAATGGCTCGATTGGCTCGAGCAGCTCACGTGATTCGTTGACCGAGGTCAATTCTTGAGCGGTTTTTGTAAATTCAAAATTTTTGGGGCGAAACACTGGGCGCAGAAGAAACGACAGCAGGACGGACGGATTTTCGAGTGGGCGTGCTGGGGACAGGCCGGATCACGCGACGCCTGGTGGCGGATTTGCAGGCGACCGACGGGGTGAGCGTTTCGGCGATCGCCAGCCGCGACCGACAACGGGCGACCTGGTTCGCCGAACAATACGGCATCGCGACGGGTGTTGCCGGTTACGCAAACCTGCTTCAGCGGGACGATGTTGACGGCGTCTACATTGCTTTGCCGCCGTCGCTGCATACGCAATGGACCCTTGCGGCCGCGGCCGCCGGCAAACATGTCTTGTGCGAAAAACCGATCGCGACCAACGCAGCCGATGCCCGGTCGATGTTGGATGCGTGTTCGCAGCAGGGTGTGCGTTTTTTGGACGCGACCGGATGGTTGCACCATGAACGAACCGCCGCGTTTCGGGCCGGATTGGATGCGCGGCGTTTCGGAACGATTGGCCACATCAGTACGGCGGTTAGTTTTTTCAGACCCTTTCAGAGCGATGAACATCGCTTGGACCCGGCTTTGGGCGGCGGTTGTTTGTTGGACCTGGGTTGGTACGCGTTTGGTTTGCCGATTTGGGTCGCCGGGCTGCCATCGCGAGTGTTTGCGTCGGCAGTCATGGAACAGGGTGTCGATTTGCGAATCACCGCGATGTTGTGGTGGGCCGACGGAACCAGCGGGTGTGTTTCATGCGGATACGACACGGCCAGCCGCAAATGGTTTGAAGTGGCCGGCAGTGACGCATCGTTGATTTGCGACGACTTTACCCGGCCGTGGCCCGACCGGCCGGCACGATGCTGGATCCACCGTGCGTCCGGCGAAGTCGAATCCGAGAGTTTTGCGGGCCATCAGGAACACGCGATGATTCGCTTTTGGATCGGGGGCGAATCGCTGGCCGGACATCACCGCCGGATCTTGCTGACTCAGCGGGTCCTGGAGGCCGCCAAGGCGAGCGTCGCGAGCAGAAAGCCCGTGGAAATCGAGGCGGATGGATAAGCGTTCTTTCGCGGGCAGAGCAGCCACCTTGGGAAGCTATGCCGATTCTGCCGCATGGCCGATCGCCGCGAGTAACGGTCCCAGCGGAGCGACCCGTTTTACCGGGCCGACGGGGCAAGTCGCGACGATACCCCAAATGCACCACAGGATGTGTTGCGACGAACGGGCTGGGATCAAGGAAGATGCCGCTAGGTCCGTTCATTTTTTAATGCACGGTGACTACGGGAACCCCGAACGTGAAAGCGATCGCGATGACGTTCCGCCAATGGGCGGCATGGATGGCAATCGCGTGCGGGAGTGTCGTGACGCTGTCGGCGACGACGTATGGCGATGAGGGCGTGCGGCGGCTACCGCCGGTGGGGACGATCCGGCTTCCACCGCCGCAGAGTGATTTGGAAGCGGCGCAAAGTGATTTGGAAGCGCCGCAGAGTGATTTGGAAGCGCCGCAAAGTGGTTTGGAAACGCCGCGGCTTGAAACGGCCACCAAGACGGTGCCGGTGTCGAATTCTTCGCAGTCGAATCCTTCGCGGTCAAGTTTCTCGCAGTCAAATTTCTCGAGAGCGGAAAACTACCTGCCAACCACGTCCAAACGATGGTATCGGCAATCGGCTTGGTCGCAC
>JBCCRW010000218.1:0-9987 GCA_039201055.1 Planctomycetota bacterium
ACCCGCAGGCCGATGTCGCGACGTTGCCGAAATTTGAACTGCGTGACCCGCGTGGACGCACGTGGACCCAGGCGGATTTGAAGGACAATCGCGTCACCGTCGTCGCGTTCCTGGGGACCGAATGCCCGCTGGCGAAACTGTACGGGCCACGCATCGGACAAATCGCCGCAGCCTTCGAAGGCCAAGTGCAGGTGGTTGGCGTGATGCCGAACAGCCAGGATTCGCTGGAGGAAATTGCCGCCTACACGCGCCGCGGCAAAATCGATTATCCCATCGCGAAGGACCCGGCCGCTCGTTTCGCAAAGGCCATCGGAGCCACACGGACGCCCGAAGTGTTTGTGTTCGACCGGCAACGGCGCTTGCGTTACCAAGGTCGCATCGATGACCAATACGGCATCGGATATGTCCGTGACAACGCCCGCACGCATGACCTGAAGGACCAACTGGAAAAACTGGTGTCCGCACCGGAGTCCCGGGATTCGACAAATTCCAGCGAAGCAAAAAGTTCCAGCGAAGCAACAGATTCACAGCGGGCTTCCAAGATGAACCCGCCCATCGCCGTGATCCGCACTGCCGCGCCCGGTTGTCTGATCGGCCAATCGCCGCGACAAGGCGAAACATCGGAGGTGACGTACGTTTCACACATCGCCGAAATTTTGAAGCGGCAGTGCGTGTCGTGTCATCGCGAGGGTGAGATTGGTCCGTTCCCGCTAACCGATTATGAATCGGCGGCCGGCTGGGCCGATATGATTGTCGAAACCATCGAAGGCGGACGCATGCCGCCCTGGCACGCCACGCCCGGCAAACACGACTTTGCCAACCTTCGCGAAGTCACCGCCGACGAATTGGCCGCGCTGAAAACCTGGGCTGACGCGGGCGCGCCCAGCGGGTTCGTCGACGGCAAACCACCCACACCGCTTCCCGAAGCACCGCCCAAGGTCGCCGGTTGGCAGTTGCCGGCCACGCCGGATCACGTCTTCAACGTCAGCCCCGAACCTTTTGAAGTCGCCGCCGAGGGAACGATTCGCTACCAGTATTTTGCCGTCGATCCTGAATTCGATACGGACGTTTGGTTCCGCGCTGCCGAATTGTTGCCGGGCAATCGCAGCGTGGTTCACCACATCCTGTGCTTTGCCGCACCCAAGGACAAACCGCCCCGTTTCGAAGCGGTCGATAGCTTCCTGGTGGCGTACGTTCCCGGTGCCCGCGTTCAAAACTATCCGCGTGGCTACGCCAAGAAAATTCCCGCCAACAGTCGTTTGATCTTCCAGGTGCACTACACGCCGACGGGGACCCAACAGTTCGATCAAAGTCAGCTGGGCTTGGTACTAATCGATGAATCGGAGGTCACGCACGAAATCGTGACCACCAGCGCCGTGCAGATTCGCTTGAACATCCCGCCGGGCGAACCCAATTACGAAACGTATGCGTTGTCGGCACCGTTTCCCGAATCGGCCGAGTTGCTCAGCATGTCCCCGCACATGCACGTCCGCGGCAGTGCGTATCGATACGAATTGCTGCGTCCGGACGGGTCACGCGAAACGTTACTGGACATCCCCGAATACGATTTCAATTGGCAAACGACGTATCGCCTTTCCAAGCCCATCAAAATGACTGGTGGCGAACAAATGTTTTGCACCGCGAAATTCGACAACAGCGCCGACAACCTATCCAACCCCGATCCCCAGGCCAAAGTCCGCTGGGGCGATCAAACGTGGGACGAAATGATGATCGGGTACTTTCACTACGCGGTCAAAAAGGGCACGCCGGAATCGGACCAGGGCCGACGCTACGTCGGTCGATCGATTGCCAAAATGCGGCAGTTCGAAAAGCTGGACCCGGACAACGACGGTCGCGTCGCCCGATCCGACACGCCACGCCTGCTGCGGACGATCTTTGACCGCATGGACCGCAACGAAGATGGAACGCTGACCCGCGAAGAGGCGGTTCTGTACGACCCCAAGGCAACGCCGTGAACCCGTGTTAAAACTCGTCCTGGACTTTTCGAATCGCATTCAAAAACTGGTCGACATCGCGGGTCCGATCGTCGACCTTGGGATGGATCGCTTGCATGATCGCCTTGGCCAAACGCGGGTCCAAATTCGGCATCCGCTCCAGCAGATCCTTGGGGGCCCGCGTGTCATGCTGAAGCGCCGCGCGGCCATTCAGGATTTCGCCCTGCCACGGATGCTCAAAGGCGCACAAGCAGTAACACGTCACACCAAACGAAAAGATGTCGACGCGTTTGTCGGTCGCCCGGCGGCGAACGATCTCCGGTGACATGTACAGCGGCGTGCCCGTGCGATTGCCGGGCACACGGAACGGCGGCGTGTCGGGGACCGTCAATCCAAAGTCGATCAGTTTGACGCCCGTGACTTCCGGCAAGCAGATGAAGTTGCGTGGGCAAATGTCGCGATGAATGAATCCCTGCTGGTGCACGTAAAGCAATGATTCGGCCATATCGCGGATCAGCATCAGGCGTTTGCCGAGGACCAATTCCTCGAGCTTTTGCACGATGATATTTTGCATACTGGGGCCGGCCACGTATTCCATCACAATGACGGGTTGGCCCTTCAACGAGGTGCCATATTCATAAGTCTCGACCACCTTGGGATGCTTCATTTGCATCGCGATGGCGCCCTCGCTGGGCTTTTTTAGACCCTTGAAACGGTCTTCGAACAGTTTCTGTTTTTCAATGTCCAGGATTTTGACGCCCACCCGCTGGTCATCACGCATTCGGTCGCGGGCGACAAAAAAGTTCGCCATCGTGCCGGTGAACGCCGTCCGCTCGCGGTGAAAACGCCCCTCGACGTCAATTTTGCCGCCGCCGCCACCGGAGCCGAGTGCGGACTTGAGCGAATCAAACAGACCCATGATTTCCGGGCTCCGGGAAGACGCACCACCGAACCCAACGCGGACGGATCACTTGCCGCAATAGTCGATGGCGCGGGCGATTTCGGTCTTAAGGTGTTTGCGGGTGACGATGCGATCGACGTAGCCGTGTTCCAGCAAAAATTCGCTGGTTTGAAAGCCCTCGGGCAATTCAATTCCGATGGTCGCCTTGATCGTTCTTGGGCCGGCGAACCCGATCAGGGCCCGCGGTTCGGCAAACACCAAATCGCCCAGCGACGCGAAGCTTGCCGCGACGCCGCCCATCGTCGGATTGGTCAACACGCTGATGAACAACCCACCGGCATCATCATAATTTGCCAGGGCCGCGGATACCTTGGCCATTTGCATCAATGACAGGATGCCCTCGTGCATGCGAGCCCCACCGCCACTGGCACTAACAATGATCAACGGCAAATTTTGCTCGGTGGCATGTTCGATCAAGCGGGTCAGCCGTTCGCCCACGACCGAACCCATCGATCCCATGATGAAGGCACTATCGGTGACGGCAAAGGCAACCCGGCGAGCCCGAATCATCCCCACGCCGGTCATCGCGGCTTCGCTTAAACCCGTGCGTTTTTGTTCACCGACCAGCCGTTCGGCGTATTTCCGACGATCGGAAAACTCAAGCGGATCGCTCGGCCGCAAGTGATCATTCATCGGCTCGAAGGTGCCCTCGTCGAGCACCTGCTGGATCCGCTGCGTCGCCGAGACGTAGAAATGATGCTCACACTGCGGGCACACGTTCAGCCGCTGCTGGACGTCCTTTTTATACAGTGAGGAGCCGCAGTCGGGACATTTGATCCACAAACCCTCCGGCACGCCCCGTTTTTTTGGCATCGCGGGCTTGGAAGGGTCGCCGGTACCGATCGCCATGATGATGGCCGTGCTTAGCCGCTAGAGATGGGTGGGGCGCGAAAGATGAATTCGATTACTTCTTGCGATGGCGAATCTTGGCTCGCATACGACGCTTTTTGCGGCCGACCTTGCGTCGTCCTTTACCGGTTTTCTTGGTACCCAAGGGGATCTGGCTCCGAGGTAAGATGGGTGGGAAGGGTCAATCTGGTTTTAGACATCGCGGGCGAAATGGGCTGATCGCCGATCAGCGACGCCTGAGGGATGCAGTGCAACCATCAATCCGAAGCGGCAAAATGCCGCCCCGATGCCCGTAGTTGGGCCACGCAGGTTAGCAAATCCACACACTACGGCAAGAGAGAACCGACCACGACGCGACAGAAGCCGCGGCGCCGGGCCTGGTAACCAACAGCGGTCTTATCCATTCTCGTACCCGTGGAGTCGCTTACAGCTCCGCCAGCGGCTCACGTGCGTAAACTTTGCACCGGTGAGCCGCGACTGGAGCCTCAAGCGACGGGCCGGGTACCCTGCAGCGGTTTCGTGCATCGTGGTACCCGTGGAGTCGCTTACAGCTCGGCCAGCGGCTCAGGTGCGCGGACCCTGTATCGGTGAGCCGCGACTGGAGCCTCAAGCGACGGGCCGGGTACCCTGCAGCGAGACGTGTTCCGGCGCAGGTCGGCGGAACCGATGCCGGAGGCATCGCAGACCGCAGGTCGGAAAGCCGGATGGCTGTCGGCTATCCGCGGGTGGCGCGAGCACTCGCCAAAGGCTCGGTACGCTTACCCACGGCTACCGTCTTTGGCCGCTTCGCGGTCACGCCATGCAAATAGGCTGACACCTTGAAACGATGATCAATCCCTTTGAACCGCCGTCACTGGATTCTGCCGCCCAGGATCGGCGACCGGAGGGCTGCTACGTTTTCCAGGGCCGGCTGGATGATGGCGGCATCGTCGATCGCATGCCGCTGACCATTCCCCAAGTCATTGGAGGCGCGGCCGCTGTCCTTTACGGGGGTCCAATCGCGATGTCACTCGCCTGGGATTTTCTGAACAGCCCGGGCCGTGCTTTCGCCGCTTGGATCTCGCTGCCCGTGGCAGCGATGGCGGTGATCCTTGTCACGTACTCGGTTTTGGCGAGGCAACGACGGGATGCTCGCGAGAAAATGTTGCGATACTTCCCGATGTTTGCCGACGCGGTCTCGGGGCGTTTGGATTCACGTGGCATCGTTTTTGACGGGTCAGTCGCACACCCTCAGGTTCGCGTGCATTGGTTGCTGATCGATACCGAACCGCTGCAACGCGTGCGCATCCGTCGCGGCCAATTGATGATGCGAGTCAAAATGGAGGATGGCGTGTTGTTGATGCTGCCACTGCGATGGTTTTCCGCGGCGGACCAAAAGTCACTCGGCGGACAACTCAAAAAGTGGCGCCGACGTGCCCGAAAAATGCGAAAGTCCAAACGTCGCCGTTTGGTGATGCTGAGCAACTGCCCGGCCGAACGCACGCATCCGGTTTCCATTTGGACCGGAGATGGCTTCACCAACACGAATTTATCGCCACAGCCGCACGTCGATGTTCGCCTGGTATTTCAAAGCCATGACGAGCACGACACGCGCCGCGAGAAGTGGAGAACCGTTGTCTTGGGGATGATCGCGTTAGGTGTTTTTGTTTTTGGAGCTTGGGTGTCGACTGACGCGCCCCTGGCCGGGGCCGTCTGCATTGTGATTGCCGCCGCCACTGGCATCTATGTCAGTCATGGCTGGGAAAAGCTGCCGACGTTTCCGGCTTACTCAAGCGAAATCACGCTTCGTTTTTCGGCATCAGGCTTGGAGTTGTTCGCGGAAAGGCAACGCTCCCATCTGCCCTGGAATCATCAAGTCCAACCTGGGTTGGGGCTACCGACGACGCGGCTGGAGGATGGGATGATTCGTTTTGACAGGCCGCCTGCCGAACCCGCCTACGTGCTGCCGGGCGACACGACACCCGCCGGCTGGCAACAGATCTTGGGTTGGGCCACAGAAACAAACCCAGATTGACGCTTCCTTGGGTATTTTTTGGGCCTTGTTCGTTCAAACTACAGGATGGAAAGAACGCGTTTCCCTCCACCAGGTCGCCCGCGCTGCAGGAATCCTTCGCATGGTGTTGCCATACGCCAAGACCGTTATTGCTGCCCTGTTGCTGGTCGGTATCGCGGAAATCGCTTCCGCCGACGAAATGACGGCGGTGCGAGCGCTGTTTGCCCAGACTTGTTTGGATTGCCATGCCGCCGACGATCCGGAAGCGGGATTGAATCTCGAGGACGCCCATTTTGACCTCGACGATCGCGGCAATTTTGCCATGTGGTCCCGGGTGCTGGAACGGACTCGGCTGGGCGAAATGCCTCCGGCCGATTACGGCCCGCCGGATGCTGACGTTCGCGACGCCGCCGTCAAGCATCTGACCGACGCGTTGACGAATCATGAACGATCGCGAATCCGGCAATATGGCCGTCGCGAACTTCGCCGTCTCAGCCGCGTCGAATTCGCCCAATCGCTACGCGATATCTTGCGGATGCCTCATTTGGACATCCTGCATCAATTGCCACCCGATGGTCGCGAGGAGGGTTTTGCCAAGTCAGCCCGGGCGCTCGACTTTTCGCACGTGATGATTTCACGCTATTCCGGTGTCGCCGAAATGGCGCTCCGCCAAGCACTCGCGCCCACACTCCAGCCCCAACCCAAACAAACGATCGTCGCCGACTTAAGCGGCATCGAAGGCGTGACGTCGACGCTGCAAACACTGCGGGTGCAGTTAAAACAAACCACGGGCATTCCCTTGGTCGGGATGCAACCGGACCCGACCTTTCGCAGTGTCAAAGGCAACTTTGAAAAACGTGACCCCGGCAACATCTTTGATCCGCCACCGCACCTGGATGGCGTGGCCACGTTTATGCACAGCCGCGCCAACCACAACATCGTCATCAAGCCATTCAAAGTGCGGCAAAGCGGCACCTACGAGCTGCGGGTTCATGGTTGGTCGCTGATCAATGACCACGGGCAAATTCTGCCCTCGCCGTTTACCGAAACGATTGGTTTTTATGCGCCCAGCGGACGTCTGCTGGGCCGAGTCGATCTGGGCCCGGGCAATCCGGACGCCGGCAAAATCGATGTCGGCGAAACCACCGTGTGGTTGGAATCCGGCGGGGCGGTGGAATATATGGCGGTTTCGCTCCCGAATCGATGGTTTCAATTGGGAGGCAAGATCCCGCGTCCGCACTACAAACAATTTCACGCCCGCGGCATCGGACTGCGTCGCTTTGAAATGGAAGGACCATTGGAATCGCAATGGCCATTGCCCAGCCACCATGTTTTGTTGGGCGATCTGCCACTCAAACCCGCCGAGGAAAATCCGGGTGAACTTCCGTATGAAGTCGACGTGGATGCGTTGGACGACGGGCCCATCCAAGTCGCCAACCAAATGCTCCGCCGCTTCGCCCGCCGCGCGATCCGGCGACCGCTGCAAGCCGGTGATTTGGACGTCGCCATGCAAACGTTGCACGATCGTTTGAACGCGGGTGACTCTTTCATCGAATCGTTGCTGGCCGGCTACCGCGTCGTGTTGACCTCGCCCGCGTTCCTGCTGATGCCCGAGAACACCGGTCGCCTGGATGCCGCCGCGCTCGCGTCGCGTCTTTCGTTCTTCCTGACCAATTCGCCGCCCGATTCGCAGTTGCTTAAAGCGGTTTCCGGCGACCACTTGAAAACGCAGACCGAGCGCTTACTTGACGACCCCAAGGCCGCGCGATTCATCGAACACTTTTTGGATGATTGGCTGGACCTGCGACGGATTCGCGACACCGAGCCGGACGAAAATTTGTATCCCGAGCACAACGCGCTGTTGACCGAATCGATGATCGAAGAAACGCGGGCGTATTTCGCCGAGCTGCTTCGCACCAACGCACCGATTTCGGCATTGGTTGATTCCGACTCTGTGATGATCAATCAGCGACTTGCCGAACTTTACCAGCGGGATTCACCGCAATCTCATTTTCGCGATGTCAAGGGTTCGAAAATTCGCAAGGTGAAGCTGCCCGAGGATAGCCCGCGTGGTGGTCTGTTGACCCAGGCGAGCATTCTGAAGCTGACGGCCAACGGCACGACGACGTCGCCCATCGTTCGCGGCGTGTTCGTGATGGAACGCTTGCTGGGTGACCCGCCACCGCCGCCGCCGGCATCGGTTCCCGCCGTCGAATCGGACATCTCGGGCGCCAAGACCATTCGGGAATTGCTGGCCAAACATCGCTCCGACGCCGCCTGTGCGACCTGTCATCGCAAAATCGACCCGCCCGGTTTCGCACTCGAAGCCTTTGATGTCATGGGCGGTTACCGCGATCGCTATCGCGCATCCCGCGGCGGTGGCAAGCCCGGTGACCGAGTCCACTTGAAGCACAACGGCAAGCCCGTTGCCTACCGCTTGGCCGCCAATGTGGATGCCAGCGGGGCGATGCCAAGGCAAGCTGGCAACTCGGATGATTCGGGTGCCGGTGACCCGGCTGCCGATATTCCGTTTGCCGACATTCACGAGTTCCGCGACATCATGCTGACGCGGCAACGACAGATGGCGCGCAACTTGTTGCATCGCCTGGTGATGTATTCAACCGGACACCGTGTCGGCTACGCCGAACGATCCACCATCGATGGCATACTCGATCGGCTGGCCGAATCGGGATACCCGATTCGTGACATGATTCATGAAGTGGTGCAAAGCGATTTGTTTCGCTGCAAGTGAAGACGCGGACGCCACAAACGAATCTCACTCATCCCATCACCCTTCCGAACCGCAGCCGCACCACGAACCGCAGCCGTACCATGAACCGCAGCCGTACCATGAACCGCAGCCGTACAATGAACCGCAGCCGTACCATGAACCGCAGCCGTATCAGGCATCAACCGATCCCCCGACGAACCATGCTCCGCGCCGCCGGCGCCGTCATGGCCATCCCGATGCTCGAAGCGATGCGGCCGGCGATCGGCAAGCAACGCGACGAAGTCGTTCCTCGCCGAATGGTGGCGATCAACGTCGACCTGGGTTTTATGCCCGATGAATTTTTTCCCAAGTCGACCGGCAAACAGTACGAACTGTCGCCGTACCTTCGCGAATTGAAATCGTTTCGGCAGGATTTCACCGTCTTCAGCGGCCTGTCGCATCCCGAAGTCGACGGCGGACACGAAGCCGATGTGTGCTTCTTGACCGGCGCCCCCCACCCACGCTCCGCCGGTTTCCGCAACACCGTGTCGCTGGATCAATACGCGGCGGCCTACATCGGCCATCAGTCGCGGTTTCCATCGTTGAATTTGCGAGTCGGCCCCGGCAACGGATCGATCTCATTCACCGCCGATGGGGTCCGCATGCCCGCCGAAATGCGTCCCTCCCGTGTTTACCAACAATTGTTCGTGCAAGGATCGCCGGCCGAGGTGCGACGACGAATGCGGGCGCTCAGCGAGGGGCAGAGCGTGATGGATTCGTTCGCCGATCAGATTGGCAAGTTACGCGACCGCGTGAGCGGTCCCGACAAACAGCGGCTGGATCAATACTTTCAATCGGTCCGTGACGTGGAGCAGCGTTTGGAAGTCCGTCAGCGATGGCAGCAAATGCCAAAGCCCAAAACCAACGTACCGATGCCCAAAGACAACTTGGAGCCGGGCAAACTGTTTGAGCGGACGCGGGCAATGTACGACCTAACACGATTGGCCTTGGAAACCGATTCGACTCGCCTGGTCACGATTTTGGTGACACAGAACTTCAATCCCAAGGTCGACCTGCCGGGCGTGGACATGCCGCATCACGCGCTCACGCATCAAAGCCAAAACAAGAAATCTCGCGAGCAGCTTAAGAAGGTCGAAGCCGGTCAAATGAAGGAACTGGCCGGTTTGCTCAAGGGCCTTCGAGACACCCGCGAGGATGGGGACAATCTGCTGGATCGAACGATGGTGATGCAGGGCAGCGCGATGGGCCATGCAGGCAAACATGACAATCACAATTTGCCGATCTTGCTGGCCGGTGGCGGATTTCGCCATGGCCGTCATTTAGCTTTTGACCGCGAGCACAACGAGCCCTTGGCAAACCTGTACGTCACCATGTTGCAGCGACTGGGCATCGAGACGGATCGTTTCGCCAGCGGCACCGGCACGCTCCGCGGTATCGAGCAGAAGGCGTAAAGTTTCAGAGTAGCTCGCCAGAGTAGCTCGCCTCTCCGAGGCGAATC
>JBCCRW010000219.1:0-9964 GCA_039201055.1 Planctomycetota bacterium
CCCCCCGAAACGCCAAATTCGCTATCGGAACCCGATGCGAAGACATTCGGCCGGCATGACGTGGATTCTGCCCATCGTGTCGTGGATCTTGTGGGTGCTTGGAATCGTCACACCGCTGGACGCGGTGGCGCTGGAAATCCGCCCCCAAAATCTTGGCCAAACCGATCGAAGTCTTCGCCAAGTCAATGCTGTACAGATCTTGGCCGCCGAAGCGGCACCGACATGGAACCTCATTTGGGCAGACGCACACGGCGAAAAGGTCGACCTGCGGGTCACGCTAACACGTTTTCCCGATGGGAAAGTCGTCTTCGCTCAGGATCGTCAACTCCGCGCGAGCGATGATGATCCGGTCTCCTTTAGCGCACCCGCTGTGCCGCCGGGCGTCTACCAGTGGGACGTGCGGGTCTGGCCGTTCGAAGACCTGCCCAACCGCTTTCTGACACCAATTCTGGGTCGACCGGACAGCACCGCGTCGGCATCGCAAACCCTTTTCGTTGGGGAGAACCCCGCGACGATTCGCCGGAATCAATCCATCCCGGCCGGCCAAGACACCCGCGACAAACACTGGAAAACGCTCGGCCACCTCAAGCCGCCCAGCCAAGATGGCGACTCCTGGCCGGTCAGGGTGGGCTCGGACGTCAAAGTCTCGGAGTATCTACCCGAAGCCTGGGTGGAATATCGACCGCGTTATCATCGGGCGGCGCGGCGCTGGGATGTGCCCGCGGGCGCGACGGCACAGGTTGTTTTGCCGACCCACGAAACGCCCCGATTGTGCCGGTTGGAAATTCGCTGTCGCGACGGACGGGCCCGACGTTTGCGGATCGCGATTGAATCTGGGCAGGGCGGGTTGCCACCAACGGATTTTGCATTTCCCGGCAGCCTGGACCCGGCGGCCACCGACCGCGTTTTGTCGCTGTACTGGATGGCCGGCGGCGAGGCGACGTTTTCGATCACCAATCTGGATACCGAAGCGGCGGTGATCGATTCCATCCAGGTCCACGGGTGGGAACGCACAAACGATAAGAGCGTTTTGGCGGAAACGCCGAACACGTCTTTTAACGTTCCGCTCGAATTGACGTTGCCCGATGACCTGTGGGACGAACAACTCGGCGTCCTGTCGCCGGCGCGTTGGCCGGAGGACACGGCGAGTCCGTTTTTGCCATCGACGCGGGCGTGGGGACGGCTGCATTGCGCCGCGCGGCTGTGGACGACACTGGCTGACGCCGAGGCGGCCGACAGAATCAGCTTGCCCCTGCCCGAACGGCCGGAGGATTGGAAATGGGCGAGTACGATTTTGGCGGCGACCTTGCCATCGGCTAGTTTTCGCGTGGCGGTCCGGCCCACGCAGCCGCAAGTTCCCACCGACACCAATTTGACGCTTGCAGCGGACGCCCAATCGGCCATGCCCACTGCGGAACAACCGGGAATCGCGGCCGCACAAAAAAGCCTTGAAGCAGCCCGACAGCGATGTGCAGCATGGTCGGGTCAAATGGGCTCACAAGCCGGCCGCTTCCGCTATGAATTGGACCCGGGCGATGGCGCCGCGGGTCAACAGACGCGGGGCCCGCGTCGCATCGGCCGCAGCCCCGGTGGACCCAACAAACGCCGCCTTTACGGGTTGTATTCTCCGACAAGCGACGACGCCGCGATCGTTTGGATCGATAAGCGAAACGCGGCGGCATTGGCGGTCGACCATGTGGATCAATTGGACGACCAAGGCCCTTCATCGGACCTGCAAAGTTCCGCCGATGCGTTCCATTGGATGCTCCGTTGCAATGCAACGTTTCATTTTCGCGATTCGGCGATGCGTGAGAACATTCGTTGCTTAAAGTACCGTCCACCCGAAGCATCGCTTCGCGAGATCATCAGCAGCGACCCGGCGATTTCGGTCGCGCGGCTGTGGCTGGTCAATGATTCCCACGGTGGCCTGGATTCCCAAGGGGGATTGTGGATTGAAAACCCCGCTCCCTGGGCGGTTCGCTTGGACATCCGCTATCGCCACGGAAAGACATCGAACACATCATCGACGATGGCTTGGACGGCCATCGGTGGTGGCCGGATCGACCAACAACAAGCGGGATACTTACGACTGCGTATCGAACCGGGATGTCCGCTGCGTTTAAGCGGTGGGGATGCCGTGCACGACTTGCAATGGTCCGGTGTCGTTGCCGGCGGTGTCGAAACGGCGCAGCGTTTGAAGCAATCGGTGACCGATGTGGTCGAACGCGTGGGCCGACTGGGCGATCCGCCGCTGGCGGACGCGGATTGGCGGGAGGATTTCGAAGCGATCGACGCGACGCTGTCACCTTGGATGCACAGCCAATTTCCGGTCGGGTCGGTGAGTCTGGAAACGTCCGGTGAAAGCCCCAACACGTCGCCCGTTGAAAGGCAAAACCAAGCGCATGTTGAAACGCAAAACCAAGCGTTTCTTGAAAGTCAAAACCAGACCGGCAAACAATACGTGTCCCTTCGTGCCCAGCCGGATCAATCCAGCCGAACATGGTTGGTCAGTCCACCGTTGCCGCTGCGACCGACCGATCGGCTGGCGATTTCATTGCGGCTGCAAAACCGTCGGGCTCAAGCGACACGCGTGCGATTATCGATCGAATCCACCGACGGCATTCGGCCGATTCGTTTATCGCGAGAATGGGAACTTCCACTGGGTCCCGGCTGGGTCGATTATCCGCTGGCCCTGGAAACCGAAGGCTGGCGCTGGCAGCATTGGAACGACTTGCGGTGCACGATCGATTTGCTGGAAGCCGGCGACATTTGCATTGATGATGTGCGAATTCACGAGGACTTTGCATCGGCGAGCCAACGGGATCATTTGAAGCGCCAGGCTTTTTTGGCGGTCCAAAATTTGAAACGGGGCAATTTGACTCACGCGGCCAAGCTCTTGCAAAACCGCTGGTCAATGGTGTTGCTGGACCACGCCGAATGGGCTCCCGACTCGCTGCCACCGCGACGCGGAACGCCGGATGCGCACAGCAAACCCGGAACGCCAAGCAAACCCGGCACGTTTGGCACACCCCGCGCGATCGAATCGATTCTCGCCCCCGGCCGAGCGCTGCGGCCCCTGCAACTCGCCGGACCCTTGCCCGGATCGGGCGGCGCACCGCCACTCCGCTCAAAATGGGGCAACCAAAATGTGCAAAGCGGGCCGGCTGGAAGCGACGGATTGGCGGCGGATCGACTAAAACCAGATCCATCGGCAACGGATCGGTTCGAGACGGGGGCGGCGACTGGGGCTGCAAGAATGGGGCCCGCAGAAATGGGGCCCGCAAACATGGCTCGTCGCGATCCCGGAAAACCGGCGCCGGCATCCGCTGCGGACGATCCACCCGAATCGATTGCGGGCCGAATCAGACGATGGTTGCCTCGGCCGCTAAGGTTTTAGGGGCAAATTGACCTCGGCAATCCTTCCCTTCAAGACGGATCGAGCCTAATGCGAAAATGGTTGTGGCGATTGGCAACGTTCGCGATCGTGCTGCTGGCGGTCGGCGGGGCGATTTATGTTTGGGCGATGCGGCAAACTCGATACGTGCCGGATTTTTACACCGAAGCAACGCAGCAGATTGCACCGGAGGCATCGCGTCAGGCCCGTCGCGAAATGGAATCCGATCTGCGGCAATTGCAAGCCGATGCCGCCCAAGCCGGTTCCTGGACGGCGACGTTCAGCGACGTGCAGATCAATGCCTGGTTGGCCGAAGAACTGCCCAAAAAATTTCCGCAATTGCTTGCCAAGGGCGCCAGCGACCCGCGGATCGTGATTCGCGATGGCGTGGTATTGGCGGCGGCCCGCTACCAAAACCGGCACATCGATACGGTCGTCTCGTGCGAATTGCGTGTCGAGTTGACCGAGGAACCCAACTTGCTGGCGCTGCACGTTCGCAAACTTCGTGCCGGTGCGTTGCCGGTGCCGCTCGGGCGGTTCATCCAGGGCATCTCCAAAGAGGCCGCCAAGGGTGATATCCACGTCCAGTGGGATCGAACCGCCGAGGACACGATCGCGTTGGTGAAGGTGCCCAGTGATCATCCGGGCTACGCGGTGCGCCCGGTCATTGTGGAATCGGTATCGATCGCCGACGGTGCGGTCACGCTGTCGGGTCATTGTGGTCCGCTGGCGCTGGATTCGTTTCAGCCGCGCGGACCGATTCACCGCTTCGTCTCGTATCAACCGCGGGTGGACGATCGAAATTGGCGATAGCGTGGCCGCTGCGGGTCACCGCTTGCGATTCGTCGTATTCAACTAGTCGTCATATTCGGCGCGAAAGTCAAAACGCTCGATCGTCTTCGCCAAGCCGTCCTTGTCGCTTTCGACAATCGCCCCACACAATCGCACGTCATCGGTGGCGACATGAAAGTTGTTGGGTTCAAAGCTTCGGGTGGTGTTCAGGACACGTTGGATGTCGCGGCCGATGATGCTTTCATAGGGTCCACACATGCCGACATCGCATTGCAACGCCGTGCCGCCGGGTAACACGCGGGCATCGGCGGTCGGCACATGCGTGTGCGTCCCCAACACGGCGGTGACCCGGCCGTCCAAATGCCGCGCAAGCGCCTGTTTGTCGCTGGTCGCTTCGGCATGCACGTCCACCAAAATCGCGTCGGCCGCATTGCCGATCGCTTCCAATTCCCGGTCGACGGCGGCAAAGGGACAATCGACCGGCCGCATGTACACGCGACCCATGACGGAAATCACACCCAGCGTGCCGCGGATCGTCCGCAGCAGCATGTGAGTGCGTCCCGTCGCGGACGCCGGATAATTGGCCGGTTTGACAATCTGTTTGCTCGACTGCAGCGTCGACAGGATTTCCTTGCGGCGATAAATGTGATCGCCCAGCGTGATCCCATCGACACCCGAATCGATCAATTTATCGTGTTGCCGCGGCATCAATCCGGAACCATCCGAGGCGTTTTCGGCATTGACGACGATGGCATCCAGCGACCACTCTTCGCGAATTCGGCCGACCGAACGCGTCACCGCTGTATAACCGGGTTTTCCGACAATGTCGCCAAGGAAAAGGAATCGCATGAACCGGATCAACAATCGCCGAGGAAAAGAGAATTCAACCGACCCCAAGGCAGCGTATCGGCTTGGGTGTCCTCCCCAAACCCCCAAAACTTCCCCCAACCAATCCACCGCGTTGCAATCTTGCCATCCGGCGGCGCGTCGCTATCGCTTGCCAGTCCTGCTCGTCGCCGTTGCGATCGCCGTGACCGTGACGGCATCGGCCCAAGAAGCCACAACGAGATCAGCCCAAGAACTCGGCGGCTCGGAAAAATCGGGTCCCCAAGATTCCGCCCTGCCGGACACAGATTCCGCACTGACGGACACAGATTCCGCCCTGACGGACACGGCTCCGGCAAAAACCAAGGATTCCAGCCCCAAGGATTCCAGCGTTAAAGATCTCGGCCCCAAGCCGACTCGCTCAACCGACAATCAATCCCAGCAAGATCTCCAGCGCATTCAGCGGGCCCTGGAGGGCAAGGACGTGCCGGCCAGTGGCACCATGATTGACGACGTTTTATCCGTGATTCGGCGAAACGGTAGCGTTGTCGACGAATTGCGGCTGCCCGGGGATTCCGAACTGCAGTTCCAGCCTGCGCCAAAGAACACCCAAGCGCCGCCCAATGACAATCAGGCGGCGTCCACAGCGATTTCCGACCAGAAAGCCGACGCGGCCGAAAGCCTGTTGCGGGCTGCACGGCTGTTGCGAGCCGCCGGCCCCCCGTCCGCCGAAACCGCGGACTTGGTGAATCGGATGCGAAAGGCGGCGGTAAACTTGTTGTCCGAGTAACCTGGACCACGTTCGACCCGCCCGTCGCCAAAGCCGTTCCCTTTTGACCCAGCATTTTCGATCTCGCCGAGTGCCTTTGGCCGCCGTCACCCTGGTGGGTTTGGCGGCCACCGTCGTTTTTGCCGACTACTGGTCCAGTCATCCCGTTGACGTGCCGTTGCGCTTTGTCGGTCGTTCGGCATGCGTTGATTGTCATCAGGCCGAGGCCGAGGCCTTCAAAGGATCGCATCATGATTTGGCCATGGATCGGGCCACCGACGACACCGTGTTAGGCGATTTTGACAACGCCACGCTGACGCACCACGGCATCACCAGCCGGATGTTTCGCGACCGCGATCGTTTCATGATCCACACCGAAGGCCCGTCGGGCGAAATGGCGGACTTCGAAATTCAATATGTTTTCGGCGTCGACCCCTTGCAGCAATACATGGTCGCCTTTGATGACGACGATCAGCGCGACGCCGACGAATTGCCGCGGCTGCAGGTCCTGCGAATCTCCTGGGACACTCGCAAAAAGGAATGGTTTTATTTGCCGCCGCCGGACGTCGATGAAAAATTGGAACCCAACGATCCGCTGCACTGGACCGGCATCGCCCAACGCTGGCAAACGATGTGTGCCGATTGCCATTCCACCAATTTGCATCGTGGTTTTGACGTCGACGACCAGCGGTATCACACGACTTTCACCGACATCGATGTCAGCTGCGAATCGTGTCACGGCCCCGGCAGTTTGCACATCGAATTGGCCCGTTCCAAGTCGCTCTTTTGGGATCGTCACCACGGCTATGGTTTGCCCCGCTTAAAAGGCGACGACCCCGAACCGCAATTGCAATCCTGTGCGCCCTGCCATTCACGACGCGGACTGCTGGACGAATCGTTCACCGCCGGCAGCCATTACCACAACCATTTCGACTTGGAACGCTTTACGCCGGCAACCTATCACGCCGACGGCCAAATCAAGGACGAAGTTTATGTTTACGGATCGTTCATTCAAAGCAAGATGTATCACAAGGGCATTCGCTGCACCGATTGCCACGATCCGCACACCGCCAGATTGATTCATCGCGGCAACGAAGTGTGCACTTCGTGCCACCAACATGCCGGCGGCAAATACGATACGCCCAGTCATCACCATCATGCGGTGGGAACCGCCGGGGCGCAGTGCATCAATTGCCACATGCCGCACACGACCTACATGGAGGTCGACGATCGACACGACCATTCATTGCGAGTGCCTCGTCCGGATCTGTCGGTGCAATTGGGAACGCCCAATGCTTGCTCGCAGTGTCATTTGAAAGACATCAAGAAAGATCTGCCTGCTGAAAAATTAGCCGATTTGACTCAGTATCGGGATTGGATTCAGGCGGCCGAAGCTGGTGACGAATCGATTCGCCAAGCTTTGAACAAGCTGGATCGCTGGTGCGACCAGGCGTGTGACCAGTGGTACGGCGAAGATCGCAAACAACCGCCTCACTTCGCCGAGGCGGTGGTCGCGTTCCGCCAGGGCGAAACCGGCGCCGCATCGCGTTTGTTGAAGTTCGCAACGGACCCGCAGACCCCGGCGCTCGTGCGGGCGTCGCTGCTGGACGAAGCGTCGATGTCGGGCCGTGCCGGTGGCATGACGGTGTACCAGGCAAAGAAACTGCTCGGCGCACCCGAGCTTGATTTGACGGGTTCCGACGAACAGGCACCGATGGTCTTGGCCGCGGCGGCGCGAGCGTTGCTCGTTGAATCTCCCGACGATATTCGGCTCGCGCTGGCTCCGCTGCTGGACCACAACGTCAAATTGGTTCGCACCACCGCGGCCCGTGTCATCCTTCGCGGCAACGCCTACCCGACCTTGCGGAAGCAGGAACGCGAGAGCTTTGATCGTGTGCTGGATGAGATTCGCGAAGGGATCGACGCGGTCGCCGATCGCGCGGGGGCGCACATGGAATGGGCGACGTTTGCCGAAGCCCGCGGCGAATTCCAAGACGCGATCCAAGCTTACGAAACCGCGATTCGCGTGGAACCGAATCAGACCGGGCCGCGTTCCAACTTGGCCGAATTGCTGGAGCGTTTGGCATCGGCCTACCCGCCCAACGAAGCGGCGGAACTATGCGAGCGTTCGCGGCAACTGCGCCGGCAGGAATTGCCATTGCTGGCTCGCGATGCGGGCCTGGCCCCGGATTTGGCACCGATTCAATACCGCTATGGCCTGGCGTTGTATTTGGACGGGCAAAAACAGGCGTCTTTGAAGCAACTGGAAAAGGTCGTCCGCATAGCACCCGGCGTTCCCGATTATCGGCAGGCGTACGAGGCGTTGCGGGCGCAGCTCGAAAACGAAGCCGCAAAGTAACCGGGCGTCTGCGCTCGGGCCTCTTTATCTTTGACGACTGTTTCTTCGACAACTGGGCCTCTCTATCTTTCGGGGACCTGGGCCTCTTTATCTTTCGGGGACATTGAATCATCCTCTGCGAGATTCCCCTTCGATTCAATCTTCCTCCCAATCCCTTTCGCGATTCATGCTCCACGCGGTCATCATGGCGGGCGGCAGCGGCACCCGATTCTGGCCCGAAAGCCGCCGGCTGATGCCCAAACAACTGCTTCAGCTTGCCGGCGATTCGACAATGATCCAGTCCACCGCGGCGCGACTGGGCGGGACGATTCCCGCCGACCGGCAATGGGTGCTGACCAATGAAGTGCTGGTCGACGCGATTGGCAAGCAGTTACCGGGTGTTCCCGGGCCACAAATCTTGGGCGAACCCTTCAAACGCGACACCGCACCGTGCATCGGCCTGGCTGCCGTCAGCATCGCGCACGGCGATCCCGACGCGATCCTACTGGTACTGCCCTCCGACCACGTCATTGCCGACGCCGCTGCCTTTGGCCGTGCGATCCAGGCGGGCGAAAAATTGATCCAGCAGGATCCCACGCGCATCGTGACCTTTGGCATCAAACCGACCTATCCGGCCGAATCGTTTGGCTACATCCAACGCGGTGACGTGATCGCCGGCAGCGACGTCGACGCCTTCGATGTCCAAAGGTTTCGTGAAAAGCCGGATCGTCAAACGGCCACCGAGTATCTGGCCGGTGGCGATTTCTACTGGAACAGTGGGATCTTTCTGTGGCGAGCCGACACGATTCTGAGCGCGATGAAAAAGAACGTCCCCGAAATGCACGCGCGGATTGAGACGATTGGTGCCGCAATCGGCCGTGATGACTTTGACGCCGTGCTGCGGAAAGAATTTGAAGCCATCAATGGCAAGTCGATCGATTATGCGGTGATGGAAGGTTACCCGAATGTGGCTGTGGTCGAAGCACCCTTTGATTGGGACGATGTCGGTTCGTGGCAGGCGATCGCACGTTTGCACCCGAGTGATGAACATGGCAACACGGTGGTTGGCAACCACGTCGCAATCGATACCACGGGCTGCATCATTCGCACGCGTCCGGATCACACCGTCACGACGATCGACGTCGACGGTTTGATTATCGTGCAAACCGAGGATGCGACCCTGGTCGCCCCCAAACACGCCGAAGAACGAGTCCGAGAAATCGTCAAACGTCTCGAAGCCGATTCACGACAAGAACTGCTGTAGTCGCCCAACCAGCAATCACCGACGATTGGACCGGACAACACTCGTGGAATAGAAGCAGATCGTCGTGTTGCTTTGGCATTCAGGTGATGACAGAGGGTTCAAAGATTAGGAGGGTTAAAAAATTAAGGGGGTAAAAAAATTGGATGCTGCTTGGGAAAATTGCATCGGGAGTCGTGCACGTTCCTTCTCGCTGAAGGAACCGGGCGGTTAGACAAAGCGCGAGGCGGCAGGATCCTTACCCTAAATCTTTCTGCCCTCCATCTTTCTGCCGAATCTCGTCGACCGAAAACGTCACGCTCACCGGCCCTCTTTCCGTTGGCGATCGCCACCGCATTCCAATAGAGGCGATCGGGCTGACGTCCTGGTCGAGTTTTTCGGCCGCACTTGCCGCTATAGCAGCCGTGCGAACTGCATCAGCATGCCCGCCTACATCAGCATGCCCGCACCGGAAAGGACCGGCTGGAATCCCTCAACTCTTCGATCCTGAGGGCGGTTCATCGGCAGCTGGAGAGTCGACGGTTCCTGAGAGCAACGAGCAAACATTTCCAATTATGCCTTGACGTAATGTTACGTCCATGCCTA
>JBCCRW010000220.1:0-9956 GCA_039201055.1 Planctomycetota bacterium
AACTTGGTCTTGGAAGTCGCCAAGAAAGAATACGATTTGGATGTGGTCCTGGGTGCCGCGGGAACCGCTTACGAGGCCGCCAAAGCCATTGCGGAGGCCGACGTTCCGGTCCTGCTTGGTAGTCCGTTGGTGATTTCAACATCCGACGGTCCAGTCAACGTGTTCGGTGAATTCCGCACCGCCGGCTGCAGGGTCTTGCTGCGAACGTCGGTGGGTGCCGAGGCCGCCTCGTTGCCCACGGTCATGGCCCATGCGGTGACCCGCGGAGTTGGATCGGGTGAAATTTTGCGTGCTTTGACCAGCGATATGGTCGACGTCATGCACCTGGAAAACATGGGCGAATTGGTTCCCGGTAACGATGCCGATTTGACGCTGTTTGACGGGCCGCCATTTTATCCCGGCTCGGAAGTTGTGGGCGTCATGATTCAAGGCGATTGGGTGTACCTGGACCGCCGCTACCGAAAACTGGCCAGTGCATCGGAGGACAAGGAATGAAATTGAAAATGGCTTGCATGTTGATGGCTTGGATGTGGGTGCCCCTTGCGGCACACGCCCAAGTTGTCGATCGGTTCCCCGACCCACGACCCGCCGATGGCGACTTTGACGCTTCCGAAGTCAAACCCAAGTTGGCGATTTTGGTGGGCAAGATCATCACTTCGGCGGGCGATCCCATCGTTGATGGCGTGATCCTGGTCGAGGATGGGAAGATTCGCGAAGTCGGCAAGGCCAAGGATGTCACCATCCCCGACGGCTTTGAGACGATCGATCATTCGAACGCCTTCGCGATGCCCGGCATGATTGACGCCCACAGCCACGTCGGTGGGTCGGGCGACCTGAACGAGATGGTTTATCAAACCAATCCGGAACTGCGAAACTGGGACCAAATCATTCCGCACAACGATCGTTTGAAAACGGCGATCGCCGGCGGCGTGACGACGGTTTGTTATATCCCCGGCAGCGGGACCAACATGGGCGGCTGGGGCGTGTTGATGAAGTGCGGACCGGGAGAACCCGAGGACGTGATCATCAAGGCACCGGGCGTCCTAAAGATCGCTCAATCGGGAAACCCCGAGCGTCGTGATGGCGAAGTCGGTTCGGGCCGCATGGGCATGAACCACGTCATCCGCCGTCAATTGGAAGAGGGCCGCTACTATGTTCGCCAATGGGACGCCTATGAAAGCGGCAGGCTGAAAACCGAGCCGGATGTGAATCTGCGTTTGGAATATTTCAAACCGTTGTTCCGCCGCCAGATCCCCGTTGTGGTGCACACCCAGGCGTACCAGGTCGTGCAATCGACGCTGCGGATCTTGCATGACGAAATGAACTTGCGTGTGGTGATCGATCACGGCACCTTCGACAGTTACAAAATCAGCAACGAAATCATCAAGCGAGACATCCCGGTGATGGCGGGGCCACGCGGGTTTCGGTACGAGCCCGAGGATGGCCAAATCAAAGGCATCGTGGCCGAATATGCCGACCGCGGCGTCACGGCACTGGGCGTGAACACGGACGCCCCGGTGATTCCACAAGAAGAACTCGCGTTCCAGGCAACCATGGCGGTCCGCTACGGATGGAATCCCGAAGCCGCGATTCGCGGTTTGACGATCGAGGCGGCCAAGGCACTGATGATTGATGACCGTGTCGGCTCGCTGGAACCGGGCAAAGACGCCGACATCGTGATTTCCACCGGGTCGCTGATCGACCCCCGCCAATACGTCAAACAGGTGCTGATCGACGGCGTCAGCGTGTACGACATTCGCAAAGACCGACGACGCTTCTAATGAATATGCGAAAATCTTTCTTTCATCACGGCGATTCGTCACGCGCTCCTTTGACGACGTTGGGCGATTGGATGCTCGCTTGCGTTTTTGGTTTGAGCCTGGTGGTTGGACCCGGTGCAAACGCCGATGACGATTCACCCAGTGGTTACCTTGCGCTCACCGACGTTCGCATCATGACGGCCGCAAAGGAGGGCACGATCGATCGCGGCACGGTGCTGATTCGCGACGGGCAAATCGAAGCGGTTGGCCAAGACGTTTCCATTCCCGCCGGGTCGGCGGTCTTGTCCGCACCGGGCAAAACGATCATGCCGGGCGTCATCGATCCGTACTACGTCATTCGAGTCTCCGGCGCGCCCGTGTCCACACAACGCACGATCGTGTTCCAGGGACGGGTGTTTGTTATTGGCGGCAGCCCCGCGGCCAACGACAACAACTTCGTGCGTTTGGAAGATGCGTTTGTTCCCGAAAATTGGAATTGGCGTGCGGCCATCCGCAGCGGCATCACCACGGTCAACCTGACATCGCGTGGGTTTGGTTTGTCCTGCACGGCATCGCCCCGGATCGATTCCGCCGACGTCCGGCTGGACACCGATTCGCCGCAGACTTACATCGCCGTCAGCAACGAACCGGGCAGCTTGAAGGTGCTACGCGGCGGGCTCAAGCCGCCCCGAAAATCCAGTTCCTCGTCGAGCCGGTCATCGACGTCGTCGAGCCGGTCATCGAGCTCTTCAAAAACCGATTCGAAAGACGACGATGCCCCCGAGGAAGCGGATTCCAAAACCGATCCCAACGATCCTTGGGAAGCGATACGGGCCGGCGAGCGTCCGCTGCTGGTCAACGCCAACAACGCCGCGGCGGTGTTGTATGTGGCCGAGGAACTGAAGAAGGACGAAAACAAAAAGGTGGAACTCGGGCTGGTCGTTTCCGGCCAGGACGCGTTGCTGTGCATGGAAAGCCTGGAAGATTTCCCCGCCGATCGGCTGACGCTGATCCTGCAACCCACGCTGACCACCGAAACCAATACCCAGCGGCTGGTCAACGTGGCCGCGATGGCCGCCGAGCGAGAGATCCCGTTTGTCTTTTCACCGGCCTCACGGCAATCGGATTTTCGCAACTCACAAGATGTTCCGTTCTTTTCAGTATCCCAATTGGTACATTACGGTTTAGACCCCGAATTGGCGCTCCAGGCGCTCACTTCCGGGCCGGCTGAATTGATCGGGTTGGGTGAAAAAACGGGCTCGGTCGAACCCGAAAAACGAGCCGATCTGATCCTGTTGGATGGCGATCCGATGACCGAAATGGCACGCATCGAGCGTGTGTGGTCCGGCGGACGCGAAGTCTACTCGTTTGAATCGGGGCAAACGCCCGCCTTGGCGGGGAGCGGATCATGAATCAGGAATTGACGATGTCCACGAAACATTTTTGCACTGCCGTTTTCCCATCCACGGCGTCCCCGATGGGGCGCTTTCTGGGACGCGCGATGACTGCGCTACTGGCCGTGACGGTCCTTGGCTGGACCGCCACCGGCGCTTCCGTTTTTGCCGATGAAGAGCCGGCCGAAAGCAAATCGGCAACCAAGTCGGATGCGTCTAAAAGGGAAGACAAGGACGCGGACAAGGACGAAACGAAAAAGAAGGATGACGTGCTGGTCGTCCAAGGCGGCGACATTCATACCATCACCGGTGGCACGATTCGTCGCGGCACCATCGTGATCCGCGACGAGAAGATTGAGGCGATTGGGCGGGATGTTGAAATTCCCGAGGATGCGGAAATCATCGACGCCAGCGGGATGCAAATCACGCCCGGTTTCATTGCCATCGATGTGTCACGTTTGGGTGTTGGGCGAAGTTCTTCGGGGATCGAGGACACACTGAACCCCTTTGATCGCAACATGAAGCTGGCCTTGGGCGTCGGCATCACGACCATTCATTCGGCGGCCGGTTCGTCGAGCGGCTTTGGGCGTCGCGCGCCCGGCGATCAAGAGGACCGCGAACAAGTCGATGCACCGGATTCAGACGACATGACCGCTCCGGCTTCGACTGCCATCAATTCGACTGCCATGGGTTCGCCTGAGGCTGGGGACCCGGCCATGGGCCAGGGTGCCGACACCTTGCAAGCGATCCAGCCCGGTGCCCAGCCGGACATCGCCATCGGTGCCCCCGACCCGACGATGAACGTCGGCTTCATCGAAGACAATCGCTTTGTCGGTTTGGACCCCGACCAAGCCACGATTTTGAAGATGGCCCAGGGAAACAAGCTGGACTTTGGCAACTATCAAAAGCTTTGCCCGTGTTGTGGTTTGGCGATTTTGCCGACCGAACCGATCACCGATCCGACGCCCCGCGCCGCTCGGCCCCGCAACACCGTCGTGATCAAGCTCAGCTACGGTTCACTGGACGGCATGTTGGTCAAGAAGAATCCGTTCTACACGCTCTCGCGGGGCTCGTTGACCGGTTCGCTGGCCATCGACACCTGGCGTAAGGAACTCGAAAAGGCTCGTGATTACCTGAAGAAACAGGCCGAGCACGAGGCCGCGACCAAGGCGGGAAAGAAGTCGACGCCGCCGCGAAAAACGGTCAGCGACAACTTGCTCGATTTGGTTCAACGCAAAATCCCATTGCGGATCGCCGCCTACACCAAGGGCGAGATTCTGTCGATGATTCGTCTGGCCGAGGAACTGGATTATTCGCTCAGCCTGGATCAGCCCATCGAAGCCTGGCTGGCCGCCGATGAACTTGCCGAATCGGGTGTTTCGGTCACCGTCACGCCGCGTGTCCAGCGGGACCCGAACTTTGGCGAAGAAGGCGAATCGGGCAGCTGGATCGAAACATCGCGGGTGATGGAACAAAGCGGGATCACGTTTGCCGTGAAATCGCTCAGCTCGTCGATCAGCCTGGGCGGCTTGGCGGGTCGCGATTTGACCAGCCTGCCGTTGGAGGCCGCCTTTGCCGTCCGCGGTGGGGCCAGCAACGCCGAGGCACTGAAGGCGCTGACCATTCATCCCGCCAAGATGCTGGGCATTGATGATCAAGTCGGATCGCTGGAGGTCGGCAAAGACGCCGATCTATTGATCCTGACGGGCGACCCGCTGGACTATCGCACCTATGTCGATCAGGCCATCGTCAACGGTCGCTTGGTGTACGAGCGGAAAGTGGACCGCGTCTTGCCGACCGAGTGACTCACGCTTGAGTAGCCGGACTTCGCCAGAAGCCGGAACCAAGTTCGTAGCCGGACTTCACCAGAAGCCGGACTTCCAGCGCGCTTCCGTGTTCTGGCGAACATCGGCTACCCAAGTTCGTAGCCGGACTTCGCCAGGGCTGTCAAAGGTTGGAGATGGGGGTCGGATGGGCTTGCCCATCTTTTGTTCTCTGGCTCCCCTCTCCCCCGGATCATGGCGAGCCTAAGCGAGTCAGGATCCGGGGGAGAGGGGCGGGGGTGAGGGGGCCTGTCTGTCGTCCGCTGCAGAATGAGGTGGTGTTCGGCGGCTCAGCGATGCGTTTCCGCGGGCACGTCCGATCGATCCGGGTGTCGCTTGTGATTCCGCGTTCTGGTGAAACACGGCTACCGAGACATTTCGCCGGAAATCCTGTGCTTCCGCGTTCTGGCGAACATCGGCTACCCCAATTTTCGGGTTCCGACCCGTCTTTGCGTGTCTCTCTCCGCCCCACACGGATTTCAATGGCCCCATCGACGCCGACCTGTGCACGCCGGGAAATTTGCACGTTGAGGCGGCACGGGTCACTCGGGTCCACATTGGACGAAGTTCGAGATGATTCCCAAAAGGTTCTTCTCGCCTTCATCCTTTCTTCACCTTTTCGTGGCCGGCCGGCGCGTATGCTACCGCGATGACAGAAGTGGCCTCCCGCAACACGACGAACGAAGGCTCCTCCAAACTGGGGCCCGCCTTAGACGAACACACCCGGAATTTTGTCCGGCGTTGTTTGTCGGCGGGACTGGTTCAAATTGATGACATCAAGAAGGTCGTCGTCTCGTTGATGGCCGAGAGCAAGGAGTTCACGCCAGAGCGTTTGGCGGAGGGACTCGTCGGCGGCGGTTGGCTGACGTCATGGCAAAGTCGCAAGTTGCTCTCCGGTGCCAGCAAGGGCTTTTATCTGGGCAGCTATCGATTGCTGCGGCCGCTGGGCCGCGGTGGCATGGGCGTGGTCTATTTGGGCGAGCACCACGTCATGAAGCGTCAGATGGCGCTGAAGATTTTGCCGCCCGAGGACAGCCGCGACGAAAAACGCATCGAGCGGTTTAAGGCGGAAGCCCAGGCATGTGCTCAACTGGATCACGAAAACATCGTCCGCGCCTATGACTTTGGCGAAGCGGGCGGGAAGCTGTTCATCGTGATGGAATACATCGACGGGATCGATTTAGGCCAAGCGGTGCACCGCGACGGCGTGATGTCGCCGGCGGCCGCGCTCGATGTCTTGACGCAGGCGACCGCCGGATTGGCCCACGCCCACGAACGCGGCATTGTCCATCGCGACATTAAACCGTCCAACATGCTGCTGCGTTCCGATGGCGTCGTGAAGGTCAGCGATCTTGGTTTGGCCCGCATTGGTGTGGCCACGCCGGATTCGGAAAATGGCAAACGCCTGGTCGGCACCGCGGATTATTTGGCACCCGAGCAGGCGATCGACAGCAAGACGGTGGATTCGCGAGCGGACATTTATTCGCTTGGGTGTTCGCTGGTGTATCTGCTGACCGGTCGTCCACCGTTCTCGGGACAAACGGTGCAACAGACGCTGGCCAAGCACCAAACGGCCGCGATCCCCAATCTGCGTGAATTGGTGCCCGAATGCTCGCCGGCGCTCTCGGATTTGTGCCGCCGGATGATGTCCAAGCGGCCCGAGGAACGCCCCAAGAGCGCGGTCGAATTGCTGGCTCAATTAAAGCGTTTGGGCGGGCGGACAACGGTCAGCAGCGAGGTCCCGGTGCTGGGTGTGTCCAGTTCGGACACCATGGTCGACGAAGCGGGTTTCAGCATGACGGTGCCCGGCAGCGGGCCACCGGCCGGAATCGTCGACGGGGAAATCAATTTTTCGAATTTGCCCACACTGGACCTGGGCGACTTCAGTTCGGGTAGCCTTCCCGGTGGTGTTTTGTCACCGGCGGCACTCCCGGCGGTCGTCAAGGCCAAGCCGGCGGCCACTCCAGAAGAAAAAAAGCAAAATCTACTCTTGCTCGTCGGCCTTGGCGTGGCGATGCTCGCGCTGTTTGGAGTTGGGTTTTCGGTCTACAAACAGGTCACGGCGCCGCCGGCCAACTCCCAGCCGACAAAGGTTAAGAGCTATGATGATCCCGAGCAGGGAAAGATCATCATTGTCGACAGAGAGTAGACGTCATTGCCATTGTGAGCACCGCCGCTGAATTGATTTTGGCCAACGGAAGCCGGGCGGGGTTGCGCGCGCCGATGATGGATGGCTACTACATGATCGGTCGCCACGCCGAATGCCAAATTCGACCCAAGAGCCGGTCCGTCAGCCGCCGGCACTGCATCGTCCAACACGCGGGTGGAAAATTACGGGTCTTTGATCTCGAAAGCACCAGCGGGACCCGGCTGAACGAACAACCCGTGCAGCCGCGAATTTGGATCGACCTGAACCATGGCGACCAACTCCGCTGCGGCAAAATCCTGTTCGACGTGCGACTGGAGGTGCTTGACGACGACACCGCGGATCAGTCCGGCAATGACGCCCATCAAAACGATCCGGGTAGCGGGGCGCAGCCGTCTTTGGTTTCCGGTGCGGCACTGGGCGAGGACGACATCGCCGAATTCTTGTCGATGGCTGACGAGGACGATCGGCAGGAGCGTTATGCCAGTATTTCAAAACAGCACGCTCATGCATCGGATGATCGCGACACGACGGCAACGTTCGACGATATCGAAAACACCCAGGAATTTGACCCGGCGGACATGGATTTTGCCGGCGGGACCGATGACGGCGAGGATGAAGACGGTGGAACGGATTCGGGCCAGGATCCCTGGTCGGCGGTCGCTTCGGCGCTCCCCGAAAGCGATTCGAATTTGGACGATTCGGCGTCCTCGGGGAATGGGCAAGCCGCTTCGACGCAAAAGAACCTCGCCCCGCCAAAAAAGAAGAAACGAAGTCGTTCTTCCGGGCTTCCAAAGCCGGCGCTGCAGGGTTCCACATGGAAAATCATCGGCGCGGCGGCTTTGTTGATCGTTGCCGTCGTGGCCTTCGCGAGCCAGTTGATTTCGATGACCAGCACCAACGAGCCCCGAATTGTTCGCGGGATCGACGACTAAGGAACGCCCAGCGAGCGGACTATACTGCGGCGGATGCCTGACGAATCCGCCACACCGCCCGTCGCCGCATGCGGCAATCGCACGCTTGAATGGCGATTGCGGGTGAAGCGGTTTTTGCCGTTCCTTAGCACGGTTGGTTTCGCCTTTGCAATCGTCGGGCTGCAGTTGGGTCAGGGCATTTTGCTGGCGCGGTTGCTGGGGCCGGCCGGCCGTGGTCAATATGCCACGGCGGTACTGTATGTCCAGATGCTGTTGTACATCGGATTGATGGGCGGGCTGGAGGTCGTTTGCCGTTACGCAACCGACGACTCGCAGCGGCATGCCCTGTTGCCGCTTCGCCGGGCGGCATTGCGATTGGGGATGGTCACCGGAGCCGTTTCGGCAGTGCTGGTGATGCTGCTAGCGGTCGTTGCCATCCCGAGCGAAAAACGTGATTTGGTTCCGCTGGCGATCCTGTGCGCGTTGTCGATGATCGGCCAACACGTGATGCTGATCATGACCGCGGTGGACCGCGGTAGCGGACAATTTTCGGCGTACAACGCCCGCCGTTTTTTGGCTGCCGCCGCGTTCCCGGTCTTGGTCGGCGTGGCGGCCTTGGCAATGCCGCTGACCGTGCCGATGGCCTGCGCGATGTTTGTCGTGGCGTCGTTGATTTCGATGGCCGCCTGTTTATGGGGCGTCCCGCGGCCGCTGGACGGCGATGCCCATCCGCCGGTGGGCAAGCTGCTTCGCGAAAGTCGACCGTATGGCGTTTCGATGCTGATCACCGATGGCTTCGAAAGGCTCGATCTGCTGTTGGTGTTGTGGTTGGCCAGCGATACCGACCAGGGTTATTACGCGGCGATGGTGCCGGCGGTGTACCCGCTGACGGTGATCCCCAACACGCTCGGGATTTTTTTGTTCAATCGGGGCACCCGCGACGGATCGCGATTGCGAACCCGGGACGTTCATCGAGTGCTCGCATCTTCACTGGCCGTGCAAACGGTTTTGACGGCGATCTTTATGCTGCTGATCGGCTGGGCGGTTCGCCTGGTTTATGGTGCGGCATTTTCACCGGCGGTGGTGTTCGCCCTGTGGCTGGCCCCCGCTTCGGCGATCCGGGGGATCTTGCAAGGCTTGGATAGTTACCTGAAAGGTCGCGGGCGTCCACTGGCCTCGGTTCGGGCACGCGTGGTCGCGACCGTGGTGATGCTGGCGACTGTCGCATTGCTGTACCCGTTCTACCAAGTCACCGCCGTCGCGATGGCGGCCTTGCTGGGCCAACTGGTTTGCTTGGCCTGGGTTTCGGCCATCGTTTACGCGGACAGCCGGACAATCACCATCGCCGATCAAGCATCGGCTTGATTCCAATTCGTAAGCCAACAGGCACCGCCATGACATCGCATCCAACCGACCCGACGTGGTGGCTGATCGTGGACGGCTACAACGTGATTGCCCCGGTCGCGCCGCCACAAAATCGCCAAGACCCGCGTTGGCTGGATATCCAGCGGCGGCGGCTGTTGGACCAACTGGCCGATCATTTGCCATCGGAAGTTTGCCGACGCACCTGCGTGGTGTTTGATGCCAAGAACCCGCCGCCCGGGGTGGACGACCGAATGGTGCATCGTGACATTCACGTCCGCTTTGCCCGTGACTTCGACGAAGCCGATGACATGATCCAGTGGCTGGTCGCCAAGCATTCGGTGCCCAAGAAACTGATGCTGGTATCGTCCGATCACCGCGTGGCCGCCGCCGGCAATCGCCGCGGCGTCCAGAGCTGCGATTCGGACGTTTGGCTGGACCAATTGACCGAGGGAAAACTCAAGCTCGCCGTGGACGTTTCCCATCTCGATGATTCCCATGTCGATGACTTGCGGGCTGCGAAAGACGGGCCCGCTTTGCAAGACATGCCCGCTTTG
>JBCCRW010000221.1:0-9946 GCA_039201055.1 Planctomycetota bacterium
CATGTGTTGAACTGGCAATGAAATTTGGGCATCGACTGCATGTACTGGTGCAATCGATGAATCATCACCCGTGGGTTGACCGAGAGTTCTTGTGGAAAATACAGTCCCCCGCGGCAATAGTCGCGGCGCAGATTGGGATACCGGCTGATGCATTGGTCGGCAGTCCACAATTCGGACGCATAGCCGGCTTCATTGTTGATTTGGGCCAATTCCTCGATCAGCGCGAGTTCTTCATCGTCGGAGGCAATGTAAATCGTCCCGTTGTTGCGAATCGAAACGTCGAATTGGTCCTGGATCGACTGGTAAGTCTCCAGGCTCGCGCGACCAAGACGCTGCCAGTGGTCATCCATTCCTGACGGAACGACCTGACCAAAGTTGCGGACGGTGGCGTCCTTGGGTTCCGCGTTTCTTTCGATCAGTAAAACTCGTAGGCCTCGACCAACGGCGTGGTAAGCATGGAACGTGCCCAGCACTCCGCCACCGATGACGATTAGATCGAAGGACTTTGAAATCGGTTGCAAACGTATCTCCAAGGTATGAATGGCTGTTACGGAACACGAGCCGAAAAGTGCAATGCCAACCAAGACGCGATGACCAGCGACACGGCACCGACCGCAACGCAGGTCCAAATCATCAAGTTGAGGAAATCGATTTCATCGGTCGCCACGTTCCGCAGCACCATCACCAAGACGTATCCGAGATAGCCGATCGCATCGGCAAGATACAACAGGTAGCCGAGCGTGCCGGTTTCGCGAAACGCGGCAATCATTCGCTCAAAAATCGTGGTATGAAACGCCACGTAGGGAATGTACATGCCCAATCCGAGGGAAACCATAAATGCCATCGGCGAAAGCAAGCCTGACTGATGTCCGGCAATGGATGACAAAACAATTCCGAAGCCGAATAGAAGCAGTCCGATCGATGATAGGAAAGCGACGCGGTTGTTGTGGATCAGGATCGCAAGTCCATTGATGACGACAACCCCTAGCATGACCCAAAATTCGGATCGAGCAAACACTTCCGGCGTGTCGTTGACACCAAGTTGTTGCCAGATTTCAACGGCGAAGTCATCGCGGATGCTACGCGCGATGGTTAGCAGGACGAAGATAGCCAGCAAACCCGATAATCCAAGCGCATGACGACGAAAAAAGGACTGTCGATCCTCGCGGCTCATCGGCACCCGCTTCGAACGCATGGCTTCATCGGCGGTCGATGGCGGCGGAATCTGCGCCAGCATCCACACAAAGAAGCACAGGGGAACGACAAATACCAGTCCACTGGCAAACGGCATCCAGTAGGTATCAATCTCATAATCCTGGATGAGCGATCGGCCGACTGACTTCACAAAGCCGGATGAAACAATGAAGCTGGCACACAAGCCGGCGATCAAAAATTCAGAAACCTGACGCCCCTCCAAGAAACCCTGCACCATTCCAAAAACCAGTCCCAGAGGGAGACCGTTCACGAACAGCCAAATGAAGTTCCAGGGGACCGGTGTCACCGCAAAAAGCAGCAATGCCAGTTCCGCAATCACAATCAGACCCAAGATGACCAGTGCTCGGTATTGCCCTGGCAATTCAGAAACAAAACGGATCCCAATGAACTTTGCAAGCGTGTATCCGGCAACCTGCGCGGCCACCAGAATTGTCTTGAATCCGAGTCCCAGCCAAATCGTGTCGTCGTAAGTTGCCGCGGTGAATGGCTTGCGAAATCCGTACATGCAAAAGTACGTTCCAAACGCCGCGACGATGCAGTAAGCCGAAAACAAGCCGGGCGAAGCGACCGCCAACCGTTCACAAAGAGAAATCCCACGTGGGGAATCGGCCATTTCGTTCTCGGACAACGCTGACAAGCTCGGTGGGATCGTGCCGCCGCAGATCATGCGGCAAAAAGGAGGCCCGATCAATAGGTTACTGAATCCTTCGTAGGCCGATGGGTGCGGTGAAAGCCAAGTGTCCGCGTCCGTTCACGTTTGGCTCTTCTGAACATGTTTCGGTGCAAGCACCCGGCTCTCGGCTGTCGCCGCAATCTCGGCTCACTGATGCAGCCGTGTGCAAGCACCCGGTTCGCGGCTGTCGCCCCGGGCCTTGGCTCACCGGTTCAGGTGACCGCGTGGTCGTTGCCCTAGGACCGCGTTCGATTGACCGGCACATCGTCTCGTAACGACTCCAAATCCGGCAACGCACCACCGCCATAACGGGCCGATGCAAAGTCTCGCAGCCATCCGGCGAAGCGGGACGGTGGGATTGTCGCGCCGCGGCCGGCATCCGGCACCCGGTGCTCGTCCAAACGCTCGGCAAATTGGTTGATGGTTTCACCATCGGACCGCACCAAGTGGAAGCGTCGACGGATACGCTGCTCCACCTGCCGCAAACGCGCGATGGCAACGCGGTCTTCGTCATCGACGGTCCGGCGCCATTGCCAGTACCGCCGACCCAACAAAATCGCGACCAGTCCGATCAGCAGTGGGACTTGAAAGCGACGCACCGAATCAAAAATCTCTTCGCCCAAACGGAAGCCGGAAACCAATCGCCGCAGGATTTGCCACCACGAGTTTCCATCCTCGCCGTCGCCGGCATCGGATAAACCCGCGGCACCGGAAAGATCGTTTTTGTCTTTGATGTTGACGGTGCTGTAGGTCTGTCCGGGCGTCGATTCGACCACAAACCATTCGCCGCTCCGGTCATCGTAAGCTTCGACCCAGGCGTGGGCGTCGCGATTGCGGGCAATCCAAAAATCCTGCTCGTCATCCATCGTGTCCATCACATAACCGGTCACGTACCGCGTCGGAATGTCATACAAACGCAAGATGTGACAGGTCGCGGCGGCAAAGAACTCACAGTGCCCCGGATGCTTGGTCCGCAAGAAGTGTTCAACGGGGTCGACGTCGCGAGGCCTTTTGTTTGGCTTGAGCGAGTATTCGAATTCCTGACGAAATCGACGCGCCACCGCAGCGGCCTGTTCGCGCGGGCTGGCGCCGGGAACACGCCAGTTGTCGGCGTACGTGGAAAACAAATCGCGGAGACTCCGCACGATCAAATACTTTTGTCGCTCATAGGGTCCCAGTGTTTCCTTGTAGCCGCCGGCGTGTGCGACCAATTGAAACGGCCGCGAAACATCCAGAGTCGCCGGGTTGATGATTCGATCAAGACTCAGTTCGATTCGCGAAGCTTCCCCACGAAGTTCCTGGACAGAAAGCGGCGTGAAGACTTTCGCGCCACGTTCGACTTGCAGGTACATCCGCATCTCGGCCGTGGGACGCGAGTCGTTGGGATCGCCAATGGAAAACGACCGCTGCGATCCCGATTCACCTTGGGGCGTGATGGTGCGTATCGGCGAGGGCGCGTTTCGGCTTCGCCGCGCCTGCCGCCAGCGACCATTTTCGTAAATGTGAAAGACGGTTCCTCGCAGATAGCCCGGGCGAACCGCGCAATCCGCTTTGAGTGCAATCGAATTGGGGGACTGGACCAATTCGTTGCGGATGGACCCGAGGTTGCCGCCGGATACGTATTGTCCCAAGCCGATTTGAAAACGTGAATCGATTGCTGAAATGGGATCTGAAACGTTGTCCTGCAGGGTTGCGCGAATTTGGGGAATCGAAACCTCGGAAACCCGGCCCGCGATTGAGGTCACGATGACCAGCACCGTTGCCGGCAGCAGCCACGACAGGGCGCCCATTTGCAATTCGGGCTTGCCGAGCGAATCCAATTTCGCATCGATTGAAACGGCGTCCTGTGCTGACGGATCGCCCAGCGGCGCCGCCACCAATGGCGGACGCGACCCGCGGACCCACGCGGCCGCGAAACAAAACGCGATACACAACAGCATTCCCGAGGAAATCTGCGAACTGGTTGTGGACGAAATCCCACCGGCGGTGATGCAGGTCATCGTCAAGATCAAACCCAGCGGGAGCATGGCAATGTGCCCGCGTCGCGGATTCCGTGCCCATAACAACAGCAAGATCGCGGCCGAAGCGTGCGCCAGCATGTCCAAAAAGGCCCGCAGCCCCATTCCCTCCGGGCTGGCCGCCAAACGCCAGCCGGCGACCGCCCCGGCCACCACGACGATGCCCAGCACGTGCAATGCGGATCTGCCGCGTGAACGGATCACCACATCCACCGAACCCATTTCGCCGCTTCGACGATGTCGGCCCCCAATGGCCCCAATCACCCGTTGACTTGCTTTTTTCCGCTGGCTCCGGAACGCCCAGCCGCCGGCAAGCAGCAACCCGGCGGTTCCCACCCACGACGTGCGGTAGGTCGATCCCACGAATAGCACCGCCAAACCGACCAGAATCCCCGCCAACCAAAAACGACCCTCGCGTCGGGAAAGCCAATCGACCGAGACCCCGCGGCCACGCGTTGACGGGCCAGCCGAACTTCCAAGCGGCGTCAGGCGATCGCCTCGGTCACTTGGTATGACGCCCGATTGCACCGAAGTCCGTTGTGAGATTCCCGCGCTCATGCGAACGCCTCGCGACCAGCGTCGCGTTTGCCCATGAATCGACCGGGCTTACGCGGTCGTTGCAAATCGGTCATCTGAGGACGGACGTGAACGGTCGTGATGTTTTGGGTCATCCGGCCGAGCACCGCGTCCAAGTTGCGAGTGGAGATTGCGATCACGCGACCACCGCGGTACTCCCGCATCCAAGCCTGCCAAGCGGCATCGGAAGCTTGCTCGGATGCCGGGAACGCGGCCGCCAAACGAATCAATGGATCTTCGGCTGTGTCGTCATCGACGGCTTCGCCCATGATGACCAAGTGGACCTTTACCCGGGCCACGGCCAGGCGGCGGATCAACGTCGCGGCCAGTGAAAACAAACGCTCGATGGATTCGGATTGCGCTTTCGACAATGCCGCGATATGGGTGCCCATTGGCCAATCGGTGGCCACCAAGGTGGGATCGACCAGCAAACAAACATCGTCGTCGCTACGCACGACGGTTTCGCGAATGATGGGCCGGTTCAGCCGCGCCCAGGATCGAAAATCCCACTGACGCACCGTCATGCCGATCTGGTATTCGCGGGCCCCGGCGTAATCGTCATCAACGCCGCCGGCTCGCATACCGGTGATGGCCGCCATGGCGTTTCGCAGCCCCGCCGTGATCTCCGGTGCATCATCGGGAAGCGATCGCGGTGTCACGGCAACGCGGCCCTGGATCGGAACTTCGCAAATGCTACGAAACAGATGAAATGGAAAGTACGAAGTGACTTGCAAACTGGGAATCGGATGCATGCCACGCTGCTGGAACAGTCGCGGGTGACGAAAACGAATTCGACCGCCCGGCGGCAAGCGTTCGATTCGCTGGATTGCCTCTTTGGCCACACCGCGGCTCTTGGGAGCGTCATCAAAGGCCACGTCCAAATCCAGGGCCGGTCGTCGCCTGCGACGGTTGTCCATTTGGAAGTCCAAGTCGATCGGTTCGCCCGCCACGGCGACACCCGAAGCGATCGCGATCGCCGACACATCGGGCTTCATCCAAGAATTGATTAGGCCACCGACCAGCAACAGCGACAGGCAAGCGGCCAAGACGCCCAGCCATGGATATTGCCAAATCACATTCATCGCGGCGATCATAAAGATCACCAGCGTCGCCGACGCGGCGGTCATGCGATAACGCAGCGTCATTGGCAGCCGCAACACGCTACGCAGGGCGGAACCCAGGGGACCCATCAGCCCGCTCGAGACAAGGTTCGCAGCCATCGCCGCATCTTGGCGACGCGAAGTTTCTCAACAAGCGTCCGGCTGTTAGCGACGTGCCATCCGCCGGCGGATCGCTTCCTCGGGCAGCGGGATAATTTCGGCGGCACCATAGTTGTTGTACAGCAGGTCATCTCGTTCGACGTCCTCTTCGCTTCGCTCGTATTGCACCAAATAGGCACCGACTTGCAGTCCACCGTCCTCGTAAACGGGCGGCCAAAAGTCTTCGCCACGTATGGATAGCGTTTTGGCAAGCAAACGCGTCGCGCGTCCGGAAAAACCACTCAGCACCATATCCAGTCGACCGAGTGCTTCACGAAACAAATAAAACACCAGCGCGCTGTCCTTCTCGTCGCCACCGGCATACTCCCAGGTGCCGTCGTTTTGTTCGTAGTAAAAGCCGGGTTTGGGCGCGTCTTCGTTTTTACTTAATCGCAACCCGCACGACGCCCCATCGGGTTTGGGATCGGTGTCGCGATAGCGCAGGAAAAACGGACACGAGCGTGCCGACGTGTCATCGACATCGTCCTCGGTGACAAACGGCTGGCAGCCGAACGCTTCGGCAAAAATCAATTCCACCACGGGATTCGATTTCACGCTGCCGATGCACACGATGCCGCGATCGCCCGACGAATCGGCGAAGCCATCGTAGACTTCCAAGGCCCGCGCGCGAGCGTCCTCCAGCGAAACCTGGCCGGGCGACCACACCAACGTTTGCTGGATACGTCCGGGTGTGGGCACCTCCGACGTGGCTGCCGGACCCGCATCGCTGGTTTCGCCAAGATGCTTTGCGGTGCCGCCGAGTGTCGAGATGCCATTGAGCAATTCGCCGAACAGCACCGCATCACTGGCGACGACCGTGGCCCCATCGGGACGGTCGTTCTCCGCATTCTCGCGAACGCCCAGCACGATTTCGACTTCACCACGCCGCGCGAGCAATTCCCAAAAATTTTCCGCGTTGACCGCAAACAGGGCACCGGGCAATTCCTCGGCTTTGGCGTGCCCCTGGTCGATCAAGTAGTCGCAAATCCTGGATAGCGCATCCAGCGGAATGTATTTGGCCTCGTTCTTCAGCAGCGAAGCGACTTGGTGCCGGTCCAGGCCGGTGTGTTCGACGATGGATTTGATCGTTCCGGGTCGTTTTTTCCGATCCGGAGTGTGTCCAAGCAATTCCGCCAAACGAAACGCGTATCTCATTGACCGTGAGCAACCCTGTTGGGAATCGAGAAGAATAGGAGAAGGTGGCGAGCGTCTTGCGGCCCGATGCCCGGTCTTAGTTTACCCCACCTTCGGTGCGGGTATATGCCCGACACGGGTATTCGCCAGCCACCGCGATCTGCCAATACGGAACACCGGCCGTCTTGGATGCGGCAGCGGCGACCTATAATAAAATCGAGCCGAAACGACGGCGGCCGACTTCCGCAAAACCTTTTTTTCAGAGCGTTATGTCCACCGTTTCCCCGCCATCCGGAAAACACCTGGAATTTGAAAACACGGTGTTGGAACAGGTGCGGCGGGTTCAAAATGCGATCTGGTGGGCCGAATGGACACGCCGTCTATTGGGCATCTTTGTCGGCACGGTCCTGCTGGTTCTCGCATGGGTCTGGTGGGATCATTTTGGCGGGGAATCCGGCAAGTTTGTCCGGGTGATCGCGTGGGCCATCTGCGGGACCCTGGCGGTGCTCGCGGGTCTGAAATTCCTGCTCCCATTGCTTCGAAAAAAGGTCGATCTGGAATACGCCGCACGGACGATCGAACGCGACCTGCCCAACTTGCGCGGCAGTTTGTCCAGTTATCTGGGGCTGCGGCGACGACAAAACGAAAATTCGTTGCCCTCCCGAGTCATCCGCACGCTTGGCCGGCAAAGTGCGCAAAATTTGGCCCAGCACGATTCGCTTCCCGATGAGGCCACCACACCGATGCGATGGTGGATTGCCGCCCTCGCACTGCTGGCGGTGTTTTTGGGGTACAGCCTTTTTTCGCCCAAAAGCGTGTTGGCGTCGGTCAGCCGCCTGGTGCTGCCGCTGGCCAACATCGATGCACCTCGGCGAGTGCAAATTGAAAATCTGCGACCCGGCGACGCGGAAGTTTCCGCCGGCCGACCGATGACCTGGTCGGCCGAATTCCGGGGACTACGCGAGGACGAGGTGCCCGAAATCCAGGTGTCCTGGGCCGGCGGCGAAGAAATCCTGGCCATGCGTCCCGATCCCGATCAGGCCCGCAACGCGTTCGTGGCCGATTGGCGAATCCCCGAAGACGCGACCGGCACGATGGCGTATCGCGCCACTGCCGGAGACGCGGTTTCAAGAGAATTTCAGCTTGACGTTTCCGACCTTCCCGTCGTCAGCGTCACGCAGGTCCAGGTTCAACCACCCGCTTACACCGGAGTGGAACCCTTTGTGACCCGCAGTGGCGCGATCCAGGCCCCCGATGGTTCCACCATCGAATTACTGGCCAGGGTCAGCCGATCGGTCGAACGAGCCGTTGTACAGTTCAACCCGCGAACGGTCGCTGGGCGGGTCGAAGCGACCGCGGGCGTGCTTTCGATGCAATCGGCTGCACCGGAGGAAGGCGTTGCGGCGGCCCAGCTGAATGCCCGCTGGCAACTTCGCGATGCCGGCCGATCGCCCGGTCAAGTGCTCGCTGATTCCTACCGAATCTTGGTGCGGGACGCCCGCCAAGCGGAAAACGAGAGTCCCATTGTTTACCCGATCGGCGTTGTGCCGGATCTGCCACCCGAGATCACCATCACGCGTCCTCGCGAATTGGTGACCGAAGTGCCCATCGACGCCCAATTGTCGATGGAACTGCAAGCCACCGATCCCGACTACGGCCTGACGGAAATTGTTTTGCGGATGAAGCGCGGCGTCGCGATGTTGCCGCCCGTGGCTTTGCTAAGCGATTCGGCGGGCGTCCGAGGCAACCAGGTCGCCCAGTACCGCTTTCGACCGTCGGAATTGGGGCTGCGAGTGGGCGATCGAGTTCGCGTCACGGCAATGGCCACCGACAATCGAAAGCTCGCCAACATCGGCGGCAATCAAACCGTGACCGATCCCGTCGACTTGCTCATTACCGAAGCAGCGGCGCCGCGAACACGGGATGAACGCGGTGTCGAACCGCTCGACAAACAACCCGCTGCATCGGAGGCCAAGTCGGATCAGGGCGATCCGATGCAAGAACAATCCGGCGAAGGTCAATCCGGACAGTCTGGCGAAGGCCAATCCGGTCAGTCCGGCGAAGGGCAACCCGGACAATCCGGCGAAGGTCAATCGGGACAGTCCAGCGAAGGCCAATCGGGACAGTCCGGCGAAGGACAATCGGGACAGTCTGGCCAGGGTCAATCAGGCCAATCTGGCGACGGGCAATCAGGCCAATCTGGCGACGGGCAATCGGGACAGTCCGGCGAAGGGCAATCGGGACAGTCTGGCGACGGGCAATCAGTTCAGTCCGGCGAAGGCCAATCGGGACAATCTGGCCAGGGTCAATCGGGCCAGTCCGGCGAAGGGCAATCGGGACAATCCGGCGAGGGGCAATCGGGACAGTCTGGAGAAAGCCAATCCGGACAATCCGGCCAGGGTCAATCAGGTCAGTCCGGCGAAAGCCAAGTGGGGCAATCGGGTGAAGGCCAATCCGGTCAGGGGTCATCAAAGAGCCCGAGTCCTCCGGGAAGCCAAGACTCATCCGACAATTCGAGTCCCATGGGGGACACCAATCCCACCGGTAGCTCCGGTGCATCCAGTGGCAATGGTGTGCAGCGTGCCACGGGCAACGATCCCCTTGGCGACTCGGCGCCGCAAACCGGGCAGTCCAAAAGCGGTGCTTCGGACGGCGGTGCATCGAACGACGGACCGCCGGCCCACGACGGCGAAGCGATTGAGCGGATGCGGGAGTATCTCGAGGAAAAGCAGGCTCGCGAGAACGCTGGTAACAACAATGCTGGTGACAACTCCGCTCAGCAAGAGCCGGCTCAGAATGGTCCCGGCGAAACCGGTTCCGAGTCCTCCGGAGCAAATTCCGAGATGGCAAATTCGTCATCGCCTGGACAAGGTTCGCAACCCACTCAAGAAAATGGGAGCGACCCACAGCCGGGCGGAGAACCGAAAGCTGGCGGAGATTCGAAACCCGGTGGTGGTTCCAAGCCTGATGGGCAACCACAACCCGGTGGTGAATCCCAGCCCGGTGGTGAATCCCAGCCCGGTGGTGAATCCCAGCCCGGTGGTGAATCCCAGCCCGGTGGTGAATCCCAG
>JBCCRW010000222.1:0-9894 GCA_039201055.1 Planctomycetota bacterium
AGGCGCCCCCCCCCGGGTCTACTGGCCCCCTCGACCACTACCGATACTTTTTCCGGGCATTCTTAGATACCCAAAGCACCGACCGTCCTCATCGAAGCTCGCAAGGAAGCGGCAATGACAAATCATGATTTTTGGCGGGATCGACGTGTCCTGGTCACCGGGGCGACGGGTTTGGTGGGCAGTTGGTTGGTAGACCGCCTAGTCGATTCCGGCGCCGACGTCGTTTGCCTGGTGCGGGATTGGCAATCCGAAAGCCGGCTGATTCAAAGCGGCCAGATCAATCAAACAACCGTCGTGCGTGGCGATATTTGCGACCAAGACTTTTTGGAACGCGTGCTGGGCGAACACGAAGTCGAAACGGTCATGCATTTGGCCGCACAAACGATTGTCGGCATCGCCAACCGCAACCCGATTTCGACCTTTGAGGCCAACATCGGCGGTACCTGGAAACTGCTGGAAGCCTGCCGCCGCAGCCCGCTGGTCAAACAGATTGTGATAGCGTCCTCGGACAAAGCCTACGGCGACGCCGACAAGCTTCCCTACCAGGAAGACACGCCGCTTCGCGGGATGCACCCCTATGACGTCAGCAAATCGTGCGGCGATCTGCTATCGCAAACCTATGCGAACACCTACGGCACGCCCGTTTGCGTCACACGCTGCGGAAATTTCTATGGCGGCGGCGACCTGAATTGGAATCGCATTATTCCCGGTACGATTCGGTCGATCCTTCGTGGGGAAGCACCCGTGATTCGTTCGGACGGTTCGTTTGTCCGCGACTACTTTTACGTCGAAGACGGCGCGGCGGCCTACATGCACTTGGCCGAACAAATGCACCAAAATCCAGATTTAATCGGCGAAGCCTTCAACCTCTCGACCGAAATTCAGGTCTCCGTTTTGGAGTTGGTCGAAACGCTGATCCAGCGGATGGAATCGCCGCTTCGCCCAATTGTCTTGGGCCAAGCCAATCACGAAATCAAGCATCAATACTTGGACGCTTCCAAGGCCCGCGAGATGCTGGGCTGGACCCCGCTCTATTCGTTCGAAGAAGGTCTCGACAGGACAATTCAATGGTACACGCAGTTTCTCAGCGACAAGCAGCTTCTCGGCGAAACGAAAACCAACTGCAAAACATTGGGTGCCGATCAAAGACCATCCAGCACTGCCGGTCGTGTGGCGAAGGCGGCCTAGTCCCTGTCCTTTCGCTTGGCAATTTGCCACTGGCCAATTCGCTGCGTTCCCGCGAACAGCTTGACGCACCAGAGCCAAAATGGCCGTTGGAATTGGTCCGCTGCCCAGCTTGCACGCTGCTGCAAATCACCGAAACGGTTCCGCCGGTACGCTTATTTTCACAGTACGAGTACTTTTCGTCGTTTTCGGACACGATGGTTGCCCACGCCAAGCAATTGGCCGAATCGCTGACCCATTCACGCGACTTAAGCGGCGACAGCTTGGTCGTCGAAGTCGCCAGCAATGATGGGTACCTGTTGCAATGGTATCAAGCCGCCGGAGTTCCCGTGTTGGGAATCGAGCCGGCCGAGAATATTGCCAAGGTCGCTCGCGAAAAACGCTACATTGAAACAGTCGTCGACTTTTTTGGCGAAGACGTCGCGCTGGACTTGGTACTGGCGGAAAAGCAAGCCGACGTCATACACGCCAATAACGTGCTGGCGCACATCGAGGACATCAATGGCGTGATCCGCGGCTTCAAGACGTTGCTGAAACCCGGTGGCGTGGTCGTCATCGAAACGCCCTACGCGGGTGATTTTTTGGATAAGAACGAATTTGACACGATTTATCACGAGCACCTGTTTTACTACTCGTTGACGGCGCTGAATTCGTTGTTCGCTCGCCACGGTCTGGCGGTTGTCGATGTCAAAGATTTGGACATCCACGGCGGTTCGATCCGGGTGACCGCGATGCACCAACAAGCCGCCACCATTTTGCCAAGCGTGGCCGAGCGTTTGGCCAAAGAGGTCGATTGGGTGGCCAGCGACGCCCATCATCGCGGCTTTGCCGAACGCGTCACTCACAACAAGCAAACGTTGCTAGCGTGCTTGAACGAATTGAAACAGTCGGGGCATTCGATCGCGGCCTACGGTGCGTCGGCCAAGGGAAGCACGCTGTTGAACTATTTCGGAATCGATGAATCGATTATCGATTTCATCGTCGATCGCAGCACCGTCAAGCAGGGCAAGTTCACGCCGGGATTACCCTTGCCGATTTTGCCTGCCGAAGCGTTGGCCCAGCGACGACCCGATTATTGCTTGCTTTTGACCTGGAATTTCGCTGACGAAATTCTGTCGCAACAGTCCGCGTATCGCGAAGCGGGCGGCCAATTCATCGTGCCGGTTCCGGAGGTGCGAATTGTCTAGTATCGCTCCAATCGCCGAATCCAAGATCGCGGCCGACTCCGCAGCCGAAACCCTCACGCCGCTGTCGATCGCTGGCGCATTCTTGCTGACGCCGCATGTGGTCGAAGACGATCGTGGCAGCTTTACGCGTTTGTGGTGCGGCGATCTTGCCGGTCGGTATGGCTTGCCCACGACGATCGATCACTACAGTCGATCGGTCAACAGACGTGTGGGAACTTTACGTGGGATGCACTATCAAATCGCTCCCCACGACGAATCCAAATGGGTGCGGTGTGCCGCGGGATCAATCTGGGACGTGTTGCTGGATTTACGACCCACATCACCCAGCTATCGGCACTGGGCGGGTGTCGAATTGTCAGCCGACAACGACCATCAAGTCTACGTTCCACCGGGGGTCGCGCACGGTTTCTTGACATTGGCCGATCAATCGGTCGTTCACTACGCGATCTCCGGTCGCTACCACCCCGCGGCCGCGCGAGGGATTCGCTGGAACGATCCCGCATTTGAAATTTCGTGGCCCGCCGAACCGACAACGATTTCACCTCGCGACGCGAACTATCCGCTTTTTTACGACTTGGCGTAACAACCTTCCGCTGCCGGCTTATCCATTCCCGATCGATCAAGACGATATCTTCATGAACGCAAATAAGATCGCACGACAAATAGCTTCGAACGAAGCTTGTTTGAACGCCTTGCGTTCGACGTATCCTTGGCCCCAATCGAAACCCGATTTCGAACCCATGCAGTGGAGTCTGGATGGCGGCGGTCGATGGATGATTCGCGATATTATCCGCACTCGCAAGATTCAAACGATTTTGGAAATCGGTGTCTTCTTGGGAGGTTCCGTCGAAACTTGGCTAGAATCGTCGCGTCGTTGCACGGTACTGGCCGTTGACACCTGGCCCGAATGCAATCAGCCCGGCCAATGGGACCCGTCTTCGTTTGTCGAAGAGAACTCCGACAACATCGCGCTGGCAAGACAGATGCGACGCGAGAGTGGTTTCTATAACACGTTTCTTGCCAATTTATGGCCGCATCGGGAACGAGTCATTCCCATTCGTCGATCATCCCCCGAGGTCCTTTATGAAATGGCCGAGATGGGTTTGCACCCCGATCTGATCTACCTGGATTCGGACAAGGTCGGAACGGAACTGGAAATTTGCCATGAGTTGTTTCCCGGTGCGATCATGTCGGGTGACGATTGGGAATTCGACCCAGGAGCGGGATACCCCATTCGGGCACCTGTTCATCGGTTTTGTGAAAAGCATGCATTGAATGTCTATGTCGAAAATGCTTCGTGGGTGATTGCCAAGTCGCCGCTCACGTTCAGCTACCGCTACCGCCTGGCGAAGCGGCGTTTCTATAAGCAACGTCGCAAACTGAAGGCCCAGGCAATCTTGGCGTGGGATCGCCTCGCGCGCCGCGACGCCGCTTAGGGCTCGGCCATCATTAACTTTCCGAAATCAAAAATCGCATGACGCCTATCCTGTTTATCGCGTTTAATCGACCGGATTTGACGCAGCGAACCTTCGATACGATTCGGCAAGCCAAACCGGACCGGTTATTTGTTGCAATGGACGCGCCACGCGACGGCCATGTCGGTGAAGCGGAACGGACACGGCAAACCCGCGCCATCACTGAGGACGTCGATTGGGATTGCGAAGTGACGCGTTTGTACGCCGATACAAACTTGGGCTGCGGACGACGGATCAGCTCGGCCATCACGCGTGTATTGGAGGAATATGAATCGGCGATCATCTTGGAAGATGATTGCCTGCCGGATCCAAGCTTTTTTTCTTTTTGCAGCCTCTTGCTCGATCACTACCAAAATGATGAACGAGTGATGTCAATCAGCGGCGACAACTTCCAAGGCGATCGGCAATTTGGCAACGGATCGTATTACTTTTCGAAATACCCGCACTGTTGGGGCTGGGCGACTTGGCGTCGCGCATGGCGGCACTTCGATTTAGCGATGACGGCGTGGCCCGAATTTCGGGATTCCGGTGGTTTGGAAACCTTTTGTCATACCGAGGTCGAATATGACTTTTGGCGGCACACGTACGACGTGACCCATGCCGGCCAAATCGATACCTGGGACACCCAGTGGACGCTTTCTTCTTGGTTGCAAAACGGATTGACCGCTTTGCCCAACAAAAACCTGGTCAGCAACATTGGCTTTCGCGGCGATGGGACTCACACCACCCACACAGCCGAATATGCGGATTTGCCTCGGACAACGTTGGGCCCGATTGTGCATCCCAAGCAGGTTCATGCGAACACGATCGCCGATCAACACACCGATCGACTGCTCTATTCGGGCCCCTGGCAACGCGGCGTCGCGCGTGAACGCAAGGTCTGGCGTCGTATTCGACGGGGTGTTCGGCGTCGGTTCGAGTCCGCCGCTTGATACCCTTCTTGAATCGATTGATTCGAGTCAGTTTGATGCAGCGCTCTGTTCAATCATTCGCCACGCGCCTGACGTTGATCGCAAGGCGCAGCAACTGGCTGTATCGGCTGTCCCAAAGTCTGCCCGGTGCGATGGCTGGTCGCGACAGTGCAACTCGCCTCTCCGAGGCGAGTTGCTCCGTCCACGTTGGATTTAGCAACCGCAGTCGCTGCCGACCGCGCCAGTGATCACCGGTGCCGAGATCACCGGCGCCGGTGCGGCCGCCGGGCCGCAACCACAACCCATACCCCCATTGATGAAGCCGCCGTCAATGACGCCGCCGTTCATCATCGGTGTCGCGGGCATCACACCCATCGATGCACCGGAGCTGATGACGGTACCCGAAGACACGGCCGATGAAGCCGCACACGGGTCGATTGTCTCCTCAACCAATTTGGGCACCATCTTGCAAACCTGAACCTTCTCCTCCACCGTGACCGTGAAAGGCACTTCCACGGTGTAAGGCTCGGCGATCTCTTCAGCGACTCGATCGTAGCGGGTCACTTCGTAAGGCTCGAGGATATAGTTCGGCACCTGGTAGGTGTACGGAATCTCTTTCGTCTTTGTCTCGGTCTTGTAGGTCACGAAAGGAACCGTTTCGGTACGCGAGACCGTGTTGTAGGTCAATTCACGACGCATGCGGGTTCGCGTTTCGTCGTTGTACTTGACCATCTTTCGCATGCGAGTGCGTTCTTCGTCGACATAGACGACCGTCTTCTTGGTGCCGGTACGGACTTCCGGACGATAAACGACACGCGTGCATTCATAAGGAATCTGCGTCGATTGCTGTTCGTAAACGGTGTAGTTGACCACCTTGGTTTCGGTCGTGCTGGTGGTCACCGGAACGGTCTCGGTGATGACATTGGGAACCCAGACTTTTTTGGTGACCGTCGTCGTACCGCACGAAACGGCGGGGGTGGCCATTGGCGTGCCGCCGACCATTGCGGGCGTCGACATGCCAACGCTGGAACCGCAACCGCTACTGACCACGGTGCCGCAGGGCGACCCACAGCCCCCACTGACAATCGTGCCGCAGCCGGAACCGCAATCGCCACAAGACGAAACACAGCCACCGCAAGACGCGCCATAGGAAATCGAACCGCCACAGCCGCTTCCATAGGAAACGTACGATGTGGCCGATCCCATCACGACGGGAGCCGCTGATGCCATGGCGACGGGGGCCGCTGGCACTTCAACAACCTGCTCTTCAAAGCGACCGTAATCCTTCGTCACGGTTTGCATCGTGGTCTTGGGGACACACACTTCAATGGTCCGTTGTTTGGTGACGGGCACCGCGTTGACGACCGTCTTGGTTTTCTGTTCCGTCACCGGATAGGGCACATTGACGGTGTAGGTGAATGTTTCGTCCTGCAACTGAGCAACTTTCACGGTGTACGTTTCTGGGACATCCACCAATTGCGGAACCCGCACCGTGTATTCCTCGGGAACTTCATTCCAGACGGGAACCGAATCGGTAACTTCCACCGTCTTCTCGCTCTTCACGGGAACCAAAACGGTGTAATCGACCGTCTTGGTTTCCGTCTTGGTCTCGTTGACCACCTTGTTGCGATACTTGGTCTCGGTGACCGGAACGGTCTTGTAAACCGTCTTGGTGCGGTAGCGTGTTTCCGTGCGCGTTTCCGTCTTGCAAACCGGACGCGACTCGGTCACGTACGTGGGCTCCATCACAACGCGAAATGACGAAATCGGTCCGCACAGCGATTCACCACCCAGCACGCCGCCGCCAGTGACGCTACCGAGCGAAGCACCAGAGGACATCATCGGTCCGCTGGACAAAATCGACCCGCCCGATGACATCACGGATGGTCCGTTGGCGATATAGCCGCCGGAGACGATGCCGCCGCAGCCATCGGCGTCATACACGCCACCGCTGTAAACGGGACCGCCAGTGACCAACATGGCCGCCGAACCGCAAGGATTACTGACACCGCAAGGCGAAACGGCCTGGCACGGGTCGCTGCATCCACCGCAGGGCGCGCAAGCACCGGCGTGGAGCAGTTGGCCGGCGGACGCCATGGCGACCACCAGCAAGGAACGGATCCACTTCACTGCTGCTTCCTTCATAGGTAGGAGAATTTGTAGGTGGGAATCATTTCAACAGGCATCCAAAACGCACATGCCCCCCCGGGATGCCTGCTATGAACGGTAGACAAACCGTCAGTCGATACAAGCTGCGCAGTCGCTAAAAACAACGCTTTTTACCCATTCTTCCGATTCGATGTGTTCCCGCGAACCCGTGCAGCCCCACGAGTCACATCAGTCGGTCGACCAAATCCCGACGCTCCCAAGCGAAATCACCCGCATTGGAAAGTATTTTCGGGCCTGAACGGATTCGACGGATTCCCACCCTTCAAAACCACCCGCGCCGCATCGTGTTTGCAGCCTTTTTCAAGAACTTCCCGGTTCCACGCTTGCCCCAACACCACGCTCGGTGCCCGGCCCGTTTGATCCCGGAAAGACCCCGTTTACGATCGCGAAATTGTCGGTTTGGGCGGCTTTGGCCGCGTCTGTTTTTCGCGGCGGCCGTACTCTGGGGCCAGCCCGGAACCGCAACGCCGTGTCCCCAGGATTCCCCGTTTCCCCAGGATTCGCAGGATTCCGCAGACGTTGATTCGGCAAAAGTCGATTCCGCACCCGTCAAACCCAAACTGACCCCCGGCACTCCTGTCGTTGCCCGCGTTGAAATGCGGCTGTCAGCCGGGGATGCCGAAAATGACATCGATGTCATTCAGCAGGGCGATCTACTGACGCTGGTCGAAGAACGCGACGACGATTACGTCATCATGACCCACGATGGCACCCGCGGCGCCGTCGACAAGGTCAACGTGGTTGTGATCGCCGAAGCGGTCGACATTTACGACGACCTGATCAAACGCCGGCCCACCGAGGGCCGGCTGCACACGCTGCGGGCGTCGTCCTACTGGGCCCTGGGCAAAACCAAGCAGGCCCTGGCCGACTTCGATCGCGCCATCGAATTGGGCTACGAACAACCCCACGCCTACACCAGTCGTGGGCTGTTCCATGCGGAGATGGGGAACTTTGACAAGGCGATCGCCGATTACAACGTGGCACTGGAAAAACAACCCGATGACGTTTCGCCACTGATCAATCGGGCGGCGGTCTATTTGAATCAACAGCAGTTCGACAAAGCCATTGCCGATTACACCGCGGTCTTGGATGCCCGACCGGAATCATCCAGCACGTTGCACCAGCGTGCGATCGCCTACAAGCTGGCCGGAAAGTCCACCGAAGCGATTGCCGACTTTACAACATTGATCGATTTGCAAGCGACCGACCGCCGCGCCGTGATGGGCCGCGGCTATGTGCATTTTCAAAATGGCAGTTATGAAAAAGCGGAAGCCGATTTTGATCGCGCGATAGAATTGAATCCCAAAGACGCCGTTGCCCTGAACAATCGCGGCTACAACCGGGCTCAATTGGGTCGGTTGAAGGAGGCGCTGGCCGACTACGAAGCCGCCATATCCTTGGCCGAACGTTATCCACTGGCACATCAAAATCTCGCCTGGTTGTTAGCCACCGCCGAAGACGAATCGCTGCGTAATTCCCAGCGGGCCGTCAAGGCGGCCCGCCGCGCTGCCCAATTGAATGACCACCGCGACATCAGCGACTTGGCGGCGCTGGCCGCCGCCTTGGCTGCCGATGGTTCCTTTTCGGAAGCCGTCGGCTGGCAGGAAAAGGTGGTGGAGAAAATCGCACCGCAGTTCAAGGCGTTTGCCGAATTCAATTTGCAGCGATATCAATCCAAACAGCCCTTTGCGTCGCGAGACGAATTCCTGAAGGTTTTCAAAAAGGATTCGGATGAATAGTATCAGTTGGTTGTAAAACTTAAACCTAAACCTAAACCTAAACTTAAACCCACTTCGACGGTGAGTTTAGGTTCGAGTTGAGGTTGAGGTTTAAGTTTGGGTTGAGGTGAGGTTGAGGTTCAAGTTTAGGTTTAGGTTCAAGTTCAGGGTTGAGGTTTGCTTCAACAAACTCAAACCACCCCCATCCGCGTCTCAGGGTTCCACATCACCCAACTGGCAACGAATCCGCCGCAGCACCCGGCTTCGTGTTTGACGCACGGATGCTTTAGAAACCGAAAATTCTTCGGCAACGCGATCGGTCGGTTGGTCATCCAGTACGCTGCGACAAAAGATCCGCCACGTCCGCTCGGTGAATTCCAGGCGGACCTGATCCATCGCTCGACGCACCAACGCGTCTACTTGATTGGCATCGCTGGGCTCCCGCGGCTCCATCACGACATCGGATGCCGAATCGACTGTGGCGGCAATGGGATCGGCGACCGAATGCAGATTCGCCGCCGCCGTGCTGCCACCGGCGGGCACCGCATGACGTCCTTCGCTTCGCCAATGATCGACAATCTTGCGTGACGTGATCGTCCACAACCAAGCACGGAACGATCCGGAAACCCGAGTCGGTTTGAATTGATCGATCGAGCGGTGGACGGCCGCAAAAACTTCTTGCACGCAGTCAGCCGCCGCATGCCCACTCAACCCACGCCGGATGCACCAGTGCGTCACCAGGGGACCATACAAATCGACCAATTCCGTCCAAGCTCGCGAATCCGAACCCCGCAGCCGAGTCAACAAACTGGAACGGGTTTGCGAAGTCGTGGTCATGACGCGCGCTGGGTTGGGTCGGAAAATTTCAAAGTAGTTTGGGGAGGAAAAAGTAGCCCGCCGCGATGTGCAGGCTGACGCTGATCAGCATCACGATGGCGTACCGGATCAGGAATGACGACTTCCTGGATTTATGCCGAATCCAAAAGATTCCCGCGCTCGCGCCAACGGGCCCCAGCAGCGACCACTGTAGCAACCGGTTTTCGGAAATTCGCGGCTTCCCACGTCCCGCCAAGCGTTTGTCATACGCGAATAGGCCCAGCGCAACACCGTTGGCGACCAACAAAACAAGCAACGTCGGAATCATCAGGGCGTTTCTGTCACACCGTGTTCGTTCTGGAAAAATAGCCGCACGGATTGTCCGCAGACGGTTTCCCGCCCGCCACCCGAGAAACGCGCCACCCGAGAAACG
>JBCCRW010000223.1:0-9763 GCA_039201055.1 Planctomycetota bacterium
CCGCCAACACGATCACGCCGAACCCGACGCCAAACCCGGCCAGCAGCAACGAGATCGCCAACAGATTTTTGGCCGATCGTCGATTGCTTAAAATGCGTCCGGCGATCCCAAGTCCCAGCGTGATCAGCATCGCGACGATGTTGATGCGGCTGACGCTGGTCATGACCAACAAAACACACACCAGGACACTCAAGTCGACCCAGCGGCGGCGAAAAAAACCCACCACGGTTTCGCGACAAGCCAACAAGATCCCCAGGTAGATCACAAAGCCGGTCACAAAACTGTTTCGCAGCGACGTCTTGGTTTCGACCGAGCCGGTTTGAAACAGGCGTGGGTAGTATTTGAACTTCAAATTCGATTCGTTGCCCGAGAGTAAATCCTGGGCATACATCGCGAAGAGGTTTTTTCCGGCCGCCGCAAACTTGAGCGTAAAGAAGGCCGCAAAGCCAAGGCTGCCCCAAATTGCCGCTCGAAGCAACCAACGGGATCCATCGGGCCGCTGCAACTTGGGAACGATACAGGCCGCCAAACAAAATGAAATGGTCGCGTAAATCATGCCCTTGATCAGCGACGTCGTTGCACCGCGGGGCATGCCGTGATGTGCCGCGGCAACCAACTGCGCGAAAATGGTGGCCACATAAAACGCATAAAACATCCAGGCATCACGATGCTGCAAGATCCCATTGATGCCACGACGCAAATCGCCTGAAAACAACGAGACCAAAATCAAGCCGCAAGCCGCCGGCAAGAACGGTCGCACGACCAAACCACCGGCCGATCCCAATTGCAAGAACCCAAATCCCATGGCGAACAGCACGGCCGACAGGGCGATCCATTCCAACGAGCGGATGGACATGTGGCGTTTTCCGGATCTCTCAAGCTATGGATGGTCGACCTTTGGGCTGCGACGCCATCGACTGAATTGCACGATAATTCCCCAGTGGCAATCTGTCGAACCCCGCTCCGGTGCAAGATCACTTGTCGATTTCGCAACCGCGATCATGATGGGCGGCTGCGGTCACAAGGCACCGATCGAAAATCACCTTTTCATCCCCGCCAAAATCAACATTTCATCTCCCATCAAAATGACCGTTTCGTCCCCCACGCGTTGCCCGGGAAGGGAGCAGTCGGCTTGAAGATCCTGGTCAATGACTACGGCGCCTACGCGTTTCCATTTGAACTTTCCCAGTGCTTCGCCCGGCGTGGACATACCGTCGTGCATGCTTATTGTGATTCGCTCGATGGCACGCCCAATGGATGTTTTGTTGACGAATCGAACCGCCCCGAAACATTGACTCTGCGGCCGCTAAAACTACGGCAACGCCAACAAAAGCAATCGCTACTAAAACGCCGTCGCCAGGATATTGAATACGGTGGCATGATCGTGCAAACGATCCGCGATGCACGCCCCGATGTCGTGTTGTCGGGAAACACGCCACTGGATGCCCAGGCCAAGCTGACCGCCGCTTGCAAACGTGAATCCATCGCGACGGTGTTTTGGTTGCAAGACGTGCTCTCGCATGCGATTCGATTTGGACTGAAGCGAAAGTTGGGCCCGCTCGGTTTGCCGGTCGCGGCCCACTACCGCAAACGAGAACGCGATTTGATTCGGCAAAGCGACCAGGTCGTTTCCATCACCGCTGACTTTGAAGCCTGGCTGGACGAATTCGGTATCCCGAAGGAACGCCGCGCGGTGATCGAGAACTGGGCACCGTTGAACGAATTCCCGATGCTTCCCAAAGACAACGATTGGTCGCGGTCGCGTGGCATCCACGACACATTGACATTCATGTATTCCGGGACGCTGTCGTTGAAACACAATCCCGATCGCTTGATCGGTTTGGCACGGACGCTGCGGCCGCACGGCGGCAACGTGTGGGTGCGATCGGTTGGCAGCGGCGCGGACTATCTGACGCGGTGCAAGGGCGAGCGGGACGATTTGCAGAATCTGCACATCGAAGGATTCGGACCGTTTGCCGAAACGCCATCGGCCTACGCGTCGGCCGATGTCCTGGTCGCCCTGTTGGAAAACGAGGCGAGTCATTTTTCGGTGCCGTCGAAGGTGTTGTCGTACCTATGCGCCGGCCGACCATTGCTGCTGGCGGTTCCCGAGGAAAACCTGGCCGCCAAAATCGTGCGTAGCTGCGGTGGCGGACGAGTCGTTTCACCGGAGGACGAGGACGGCTTTCTTTCCGCCGGCGACGAACTTGCACGCGACCCGAAGCTGCGACAACAACTCGGTAACGCGTCGCGACAGTATGCCGAGCGGACCTTTGACATTGAAGTCATCAGCGACCGCTTTTTGGAGATCTTTCGGCGGGCCATCGAAGGCTAGTGGCGGACCGCTTGTTGAAACCATCGGTTGGCAAATGAAAAAACGCCGAGACCCAGGCCCCGGCGTTTTCGATTCGTGCTTCGGCGGAATACCGCGTACTTAGTTTCGGAACAACTCCGCGACCCCGAAGGTGAAGAACGTCGCCAGGCCGTAATTGACCAGCTGTTCTTCACACTTGTATTGCAGGATCAGCGTGTCACCGGGCTGCACCAAGATGTTGGCCTTGGGGTCGTTTTGGGCTTCGGACAGTTCGACTTCGATGGCGATCTGGCCACCGCAACCATCATCACGAAGCACGTACAGCAGTCCGGGCGGCAGACCGTCGACGCCGCGGCCGATTGGCGTTCCGAATTGAGACGCGGTTCCGCCAATACTGCCGCCGCTGAGCGCGATGGCACCCAAGATTCGCAGGTCATAGTCACGCGGTAGTGGGATTTCCGCACCTCGCAACAGGCCGCCGGTGTAGAACACTTCCGTTTCACGCGATTCGATATAGACGATGTCGCCGTCGTTCAATCGGACATCTTCATCGGTAATGTTGGGAATCACGCCGGGTGCAACCCGCAGCGGAATTCGCAGCACGGTGGGATCATCGGGAAGCTTTGGCGGGCACGTACATGGCTCACAAAGCGCCTTTTGACGCGCGGCAGCCCAATCACGAATGACTTGAGCTCGCTTTTCCTGCTGGGCGTTTTGATTGGCCGCCCGCAAGACCTTCACCTCGTTTTTGGCATTCAAACCGGGCAGTCCCCCGGTCTCGACCAAGGCGTGCAGGATGTCGTTTTTGTAGGCAGGCAGCTTGACCAAACCACCGCGGGCCGAACGGTCCGATCCGCCTCGAATAAACTGGGCACTCAGGCTTTGTTGAGTCAAACCCTGGCCGCCGCCGCCGCCCTGGCCACCGCCACCGCCGTCTTCACGAACGACGATCACGTCATAGGTTCGTTCGCGAATCAGCGTCACAATCGGTCGGGCCTTGTCGGCTCGCAGGATGTCCGCCTCGATGTACGTGTCACGAATCGCGTCGCGGACTTGTTCCAGAGTCAGACCTTCCACCTTGAGCGGTTCGATCAACGGCAACGACAAGGTGCCGTCGTTTTGAACCGGGATCGGATAACCGATCGAGGGCGGCAAGGTGCTGTCTTCGGGCGGGAAGTTGACCGGTGGCGGTTCGGGCGGCAAGTTGGGCGGATTGAAGGGCAACACGCCTTCGACGTAGACACCCAAAATGTCATCGGGGCCGATTTGGTAGTCGCGTGGCGGTTCGATCGACAACAACGAAATGTCGACGGGCACCAGTTCGTTTTTTGTTTCCGGAAAGAACTGTGGTGGCAGTCGTTTTGCGGGAACGCCATCGATCGGCTGAACCAGTGCTTGGCACCCGGTCAGGCTGGCGACGAGGCCACAAATGGACAACTTGAGGGCCACCGCGCCAGTTCGCCGACGGTGTGAGCCGGACGCGGCGTGGCGCCGGAAAGCTTGCTTGCAGCGGGCAATCAAAACGTTCATCCCTGAACTCGTTATGGCTTGAATTTGCGAAGTGGGTGCAGTGGAAAGGGTTTATTCGAAGCTGAACGGCAAGGGCTTGGCCGCTTCTTCGACGCCGGATGTGTCTTCGCTGCCGAAGTCGAACGTATTGTCGACGCTCGACGTCGGGTTCGGAGCTGGCGGTGCCCACGCCTTGGCTCGCGTGGCCACTTGGACATCCGGCTGGACCGCCGGCGCCGTCCAAGCGGCATCGTTGCCCGATCCCGCGTCCGCCAGCGGCGGAAGCGTGGGCCGGCGAGCCGCGTCCAGGTCCAGCGAGTCGCCGACCGGGCCATTGGCGTTCGGGGCATTGGCGGCGGGAGCCGTGGTCGTTGGTGCGGCGTCCATGGTGGGTGACGGCGCGTTCATCGCCGGCGGCGCATTCATGGGGGCGTTCATCGATGGTGCCATCGTGTCGACGCCGGTGGCCGGGTAAGCGGCGTCCGGAGCCGGATAGAACGGTTGTTCCACAATCACGCCCGGCTGTGTGCTCATGCCTGGCTGGGTGCTCATGCCCGGCTGTGTGCCCGACGCGTTGAAATCGATCATCGGCACCGTGGTCGCGGGCAATCCACCGCTGCAGCCGCAGTCGGTTGCACACCCGGTGCCGCAATGCGGCAGACGCCGGAAGGTGCCCAGGCCGTCTTCCTCGGCCGCCTGCACACCAAGCGGGAAGCCAGAGAACCATGAGCCGACGGCATTGCGACCGCCCAGACTTTGGTACCGCCAGCCCCAGTATTTATCCGGTGCAAACGCTGGTGTGCATCCGCGACCGCCTTCGGCGATGTCCAGGTAGCCATCGATAAAGCCCGCCTTGAAAACTTCGTTTTCGGCTTGGCTTCCGAACTTGGATCGTCGGCACAGCCACGCTTTTTCGGCGGCCGTGCGATTGCGGTATCGCATCATCAGTTCGTCGACACAATCGGAACGACGAACCTTGCGGAAGATTCCCGAGGTGGCCATGCATCCGGGTGCCGCGAGCGTCGATCCGCCAAGTGCGACGGCCAACAATAGGCGAAGCATGTTCCGGGAGCGCCGGCGACCGGACGTTTCCGGACGCGTCGAATCAACCACCGGGTTGGGTTGACTCAAGGCCTGTCTATCTGTGCGTGGATTGCGGGTCGCCATTGGGCCCCCCTTGGCTGCTGGCGCGTCGTGATGGTCTGGTTTAGGTCGGCCAAATCCGCTTGCGGCAATTCGACCAACTTGCTGTACCGGACCCCCCGTCTGGGCAATCGTCAAGCTTAGGACTCATGCGACAAGAGCATCCGGTTCAGCCCTACGTATCGCCATAATCGGACGAAGCGGTCCAACCAAACTGGTGATTTTGTCGGCGGGAGGGTGGTGAAACTGCCGTTTTATTGGGAATCAGCGTAAATTTCGCGCCCAGCTCGGGAATCTTCCCATTCGCTGTGGCGTCCGTAAATGCAGCGCTTGAAGCACTTCTGCGAGCTGTGAGGGTTCCAACAACTGCGAAGGGCGTACGGGCATCGGCCTTTCGCGTCGACTTCTTCTGGGGTGTTTGGCCCGCCGCGCCTTCCGGTCGAAGCCGCCGTTTCTATACTGGGCGCCAGTCTCGATAAGACTTGCCAATACTCTGATTGACTGCATGCTTCCGCTTGTCTTTTTCTGCTTAATCCTGGGCTTCGCGGTGGGGCTCGTCTCCATCCCCATCGTCCGCGAATTCGCACGCTCGCGGGGCTTGGTGGACCAACCCGACCGCAACCGCAAACTGCAGGACCACGCGGTGGCGCTGGGTGGTGGGATAGGTGTCTTCGCCTCCCTGGTGGTCGCGATCGTCATCACTTTGTTTGTCGATCGTCAATTTTGCGGCGGTGTCCTGGGCAAAGTGGACCTTCGCTATTACCACCTGTTCATTGCCGCGGCCGCGATTTTGGGCGTTGGCTTGGCCGACGATTTGTGGACGCTTCGCGGGCGTCAAAAGCTCTTGTTGCAGTTGGTGATCGTTTCCGCCTTGGTGACCGCGGGAACCAAGATCACTCACGTCGGTTTCTTTGGGATTGATTTCGATCTCGGGATCGCCGCGTTTCCCGTCACGGTGCTGTGGTTGCTGGTCGCGGTCAACGCGCTGAACCTAATTGATGGCGCCGACGGCATGGCCACCACGGTGGGCGCGATCATTTGTGTCGGGCTGGGATGGCTTAGCTTCGAACGCGGCGGGACGATGAATGCCGTTGCATGTTTCGCCTTGGCCGGTTCCCTGTTTGCGTTTTTGGTGTTTAACAAGCCGCCGGCAACGATCTACCTGGGCGATGCCGGCAGCATGATGATCGGACTGTTCGTGGGCGTGCTTTCGGTTTGGACGCAGCTGAAAGAGTCCACCGTGCTGTCTTCCGCCCCGATTGCGATACTTGCCATTCCGCTGTTCGATTCATCGGCAGCCATCCTGCGGCGGTGGTTGACCGGACGCAGCATCTACACCACCGACCGGGCCCATCTGCATCATCTGCTGCAACATCGCTACGGTCGCACGGGAATGTTGTTTTTTGTCGCGATGCTATCGCTGGTCACCACATCGCTGTCGGTTTTGTCGGTCTATTTGAATGTGCCACTGTTGTCCGCCGTGGGAGTCTTGGCCGTTTTGCTTTTGCTGCTGGTGACCAAGTCCTTTGGAATCGCCGAGGCGCGATTGATCGCCGGTCGAGCGGCCGGTTTTGCCAAATCGATGACCGTCGGGCCGCATCGCATCGAATTAAAGTCAGATAACCGGCCCTATCGCTTGCAGGGTGTCGGAAATTGGGACGACGTTTGGGAGCCGCTGGTTTCGTTTGCGGAAAAACAAGGCTGGGCCAAAATCAAAATCGACGTCTCGATGGCTTGGCTGCACGAGGGATATCATGCCAGCTATCAAATGATGCGACTGCCCGAAAAACTTGAGCAGATTAGCCTTTCGCTGCCGCTGTTTGCGACTCTATCGTCGGATGGCCGTCGTGTCATGATTGGTCGGCTGTCGATGATCGCTGCATCGCATGACCAGAGGGCTTGTGAGCGGTTGGCGATGTTGGGCGACTATCTGCGGGATCTGGAACCTCATTTGGATCGTATCGTCGCGGATATCGAAACCACCGATTCGGTCGGTTCGGTCGCCGCAAAAGATGATGAACGACCCGTTGATGGTTCGGCAAACGGCGGTATCCCAGCACGCGCTGCTCCCAACGCCGGGTCGTCCACGCCCATTGAACTCAACACCACAATTTAAGCGATGCACGTTTTAGTCGTCGGCGGAGCCGGCTACATCGGTTCTCATGCAGTCCGGAAACTGCTCAGCGCCGGGCATCAGGTCACCGTCTTTGATAACCTCAGCCGAGGCCACGCCGCCGCGGTCCCTGATGGCTTGTTGGTCCAGGGGGATTTGAATGATGCGGCCGATCTTGACCGCGTCTTCAGTGGCCGAAGTATCGATGCGGTGATGCACTTCGCCGCCTTTGCGTTGGTCAACGAATCTGTCAACGATCCCTCGCTGTATTACCGCAACAACGTGGTCGCCGCGATTGAATTGCTCGATGCGATGCGGCGGCACGACGTGAAGCGAATCGTGTTCTCCAGCACCACGGCCACCTACGGCGAACCGGACATCATTCCCATCGCCGAAGACACGCTGCAGCAGCCCATCAATCCGTACGGCTTCACGAAATTGGTGATCGAGCAGGCACTTGCCGACTACGCGGCGGCCTACGGGTTTGGGTACGCCGCACTCCGCTATTTCAACGCCGCCGGCGCGACTCCGTCGGGTGAAATTGGCGAAGATCATGATCCCGAGAGCCACCTGATTCCCATCGTCCTGCAAGTCGCACTCGGGCAACGCGAATACATCACGGTCTTTGGCGACGACTACCCAACCGCCGACGGAACCTGTATCCGCGACTATGTTCACGTCGATGATTTGTCCGATGCGCACTTGAAGGCACTGGAAAAATTGCAGCCGGGAAAAGGCATTTGCGTCAACTTGGGCACCGGCAAAGGCAACAGCGTTCGCGATGTCATCGAAGCTTGTCGCCGAGTCACGGGGCATGCGATACCGGAGGTCATGGGCAAACGCCGCGCCGGCGACCCACCCGAGTTGGTCGCCAACGCATCGATGGCCAAAAACGTGTTGGACTGGGAAGCCCAATACACCGACATGGATCGCATCGTCGAGACCGCGTGGGCATGGCACAAAAAGCATCCACACGGATACGCGGCAAAATAAGCATTGTCGTCGCCGTCGTTCGCCAGAACGCGGAATCTAAGCATTGCCGTAGCCGTCGTTCGCCAGAACGCGGAACCTAAAAATCGCCGTAGCCGTCGTTCGCCAGAACGCGGAACCTAAAAATCGCCGTAGCCGTCGTTCGCCAGAACGCGGAAACGCCCGGGGACTTCCGGCTTCTGGCGAAGACCGGCTACAAGAGCGAACGGCTACCTCACGGGCAAGCCCGCCGGTATGAATCCATCTTCATCAAAGTACTTGCCGCATTGCTTGATCGATGGCAAATTCGCTTTCGCAAGGAGTCGATCGAGTTCCTGTTGACGTGCTTGTTGGCCTCGCGGCCCGGCGGGTACATAGTCGCCTTCGGACGTCGAAGGGTTCTCAAGCGCCTGGCCGAAGGATTCGTCAAAATGCCTGCGAACCTTTCGCTCAACCACTTTAAAGGCAAAGTAAACGATCCACGCCATGACCGTCATCGCGATCGCGAAGGCTTGAAACCGTCCCAACAAGGCACCCAGCAATAACATCGGTATCGCGAATACCAAAAACAAGCAGCCGATGGTCTTGCCGGCGGCGCGTTTGAGTGACGATCCCACGTACGCAAATGCTGCGGCGGGGTCAATGCGATCGGTCGATAGCAACTGCGGCAAAATCCCGCCAAGTGCTTCGGCGTCGCCAATCGACTTCCCCACGATGGATGCCTCTTCGCAGTGTTGTGGGTAGCCGCCGTCGAGCCACGCGACCGTCCAGCCGCGCCAGGACTTCTGCCATTCAGGTAGCGTTTGCTTCAATTCCAAATCGCCCCAAACCAAGACACGTTTGGTACCCGTCAACAACACGACACCCTCGCCACATTCCGATTCGGGCGGAATTTGGCTTGCCGGTAGGCTTCGCAGCGTTTGCGTGACGCTCATTTCCCCTTCGATCAAATCGCACGGTATGTCGTACAACGTTCGGTGTTCGGATTTGCCCAGTTCCGAACACACCGTGATGAAGGCGCGTGGGAAATCCGGACCCTCCGCCAATGGTTCATCGTCTTCGGAGTCGTACACGCGGTCCTCCGAATCGTCACCTTGTTCTTCTTCGGCGTTTGACTCGTGCAGCGCCGCCCAGGATAGGACGACGCTTTCGTAGCGTTCGTCCACGATGTCGCGAATGCGCTCCTTCGCACCCGAGTCGAAACGGGCTAAGGCTCTGTCGGTGGCCGAGCGAGAGCTTTCGGCATCAAGCGTCGCCGAATCGTGTAGAACTCGAGCCATCTTTATCAGCGATTCGAGCGCCCTGCGCTGGATGGAAAAATCGGGCCAAGCTTGGTCGAGCAGCCGGTTGTACACGCGATGCGTCGCCATCGGTTCGGCGTCGGTATCCTCGGCCCAAAGGAGTCGCTGGCCGTCAAAGTCGACGACGGCCACCGAATCAATCGAATCGGCTTCGACTTCCGTTTCGTCGAATTGGTCGAACCATTTCGTGAACGCTTCCGGTCCCCAAATCAATTCACGACGAAGCATGATCCAAGGTAAACAAACGTTGCGTTGGCCGCCTTCGCGAATCACCGAAACCCAGCACAGCGATAAACTCATCGCGTCGGCGGGGAATCGGCCCCGTTACCCAGCGACCCGTTACCCAGCGACCCGTTACCCAGCGACCCGTTACCCAGCGACCCGTTACCCAGCGACCCGTTACCCAGCGACCCG
>JBCCRW010000224.1:0-9710 GCA_039201055.1 Planctomycetota bacterium
CGCGGATTTGCGTTTGGTGAACGTATCGATCAGGGCATCGACGAACGCCACCACATGCACGCAGGCGTCTTCATGATTGGACTGCGAACATTCGCAGTGGGCCGGTGGAAAGCCCAACCCCGCGTCGGCGGAAACTTCGTAGCGTTTTTTGCCGCTGAATTGAACCGTGCCGTGAAAGGTGTGTGCTTTGTCACAGGAATCGATCGTCACCGTTGGCCGGTCCATCCCTTCGACCTCGATCAGCAGCCAATCGGGAATCATGCTCCGCAAGTCGATGAAGGCGTCGCGAAAACTGGACGGCGTATCGGGAGTCCGCAGCAAATCGGGAACCGATGAGTTTGCGGGAACCGATGAGTTTGCGGGAACCGAAATCAGTTCATTGATATCCAGCGACGACAGATCGCTGCCCAGCTCCAGCTCGACATCGCCGCCCAAAAGACTTGCCAAACGCCTTGCGAGCGTCGCCTGTGACTCGCCCCCCGAGTTCCGCGAAGCTTGGCTGGTCACCGCGGATGCGTTTGAACGTAAGTTACTGCGTGGGCTGGATCGGCGGCGACGTCGTGTCATGGATTCCAAAAATCACAAATGTGTGGCGGATCGATTCGACAAGCTCGCGGTAATTTATCCAAAGTTCACCGAATCACCCACACCAATCATTCGCCACTAGGCCACCGGCCGTCGTTTTTCTCCGGTTCGGGGCCCCAAGTTCCCGTAACGGTGATAATCGACACTGATTGCCTGTTCCCGCAAGTACCACAGCGGTTCGATGCGGCCGCTTGCCAAAACCGGGGCCGCGGCCACATAAATCTGCTGTGCATTGCTCGCCTCGCGGACGCCGGGTTCGATACTTTCGCCCGCCGCCCAGCGCAGCCGATCGACCTGGCCGTCGCGAATATGCGACGCAAGTTCTGCCTGTGATTCGGCGACCATTTCGATCGTTCCGCGGCCTTCGTCCCACGCCTCGTCGAACCATTGCAGCAATTCCTGGCACTGCCCGGGCGGATAGCTGATCGTCGCGCCCGCTCCGATCTTCGTGCCGGCGTCGATCGTGTTGCCGCCGCCGATGGGGCTGGCCGCGTGTGCGCCATCGACACCCCCGACCGTGGGCCCCGCACCGACCGCCGCCGATGCCATTGCCATGATCCACAGGTCGGCTCGCGAGACCGAATCGTCGATGCGAATGCGAACATGCGTCATCGGCAAATAGCGGCGGAAATTATCCTGTCCGACCAATCGCATCGGGTCGTTGTTGACCTTGAACTCGCGCGCCGCCCATTCCCGAATGCTCGCCTCGGCCGCCCGCACCCGCGGCAGTTCGTCGGTGCCAATGGAATCGGGAACGCTACTGCTTTGTTCGTCGTGCCTGGGGATCGTTTGTTCGCGAATGTGCATCAACGGAATCACATAATTCGGACCGCCCGCCTTGATGCCGGGACCAAAGGCGCTTTTGCCCATGCCACCAAAGGGTTGACGCATCACAATTGCGCCGGTCGTCGAACGGTTGATGTACAAGTTCCCCGCTTTGATTGCGTCCATCCATTCGGCCTGTTCGCGATCGTCCAAGCTTTCCAAACCGCTGGTCAATCCAAACCCCGTTGCGTTGACCAAGTCGATGGCATCGTCCAGATGCCGATACTTCATCACCGCAAGCACCGGGCCGAACAATTCGGTTTTGTGTGTGAAGCTGCCTTCGCGGACATTCCACTTCACGCCCGGCGACCACAACGAATCATTTCCGGCTTGATGTCGCGGCATCACGGCCCACGATTCGCCGGGTTCCAATTCCTTTAAACCGCGGGCCAATTCGCCACGCGGCGGGCGAATCAAGGGTCCCATTTTGGTGGCGGGGTCCCAGGCCGAACCGACACGAAGGCTGCGGACCGCATCGCATAGCAAGCCCTTGAAATGCTCGTCCTCGAACACCTCTTCCTGCAAAATCAACAACGACGTGGCGCTGCATTTTTGACCGCCATGGGAAAACGCCGAATGCAGCAAGTGCTTGATCGCCAAATCGCGGTCCGAAAGCCCCGAGACGATCGTGGCGTTCTTGCCGCCCGTTTCGGCCAGCAAATCCAAATCCGGTTTTTGTCGCAGCATCTCCACGGCGGTTTCCGTGCCGCCCGTCAAAATCACCACGTCGACATCATCATGCGAGACCAGGCGTTTTCCCGGACCACCGCCGCGACAGGGCACAAGCTGCAACGCCTCGCGTGGCACCCCGGCCTCCCAAAAGCATTCGCAGATGATCGCCGCGGGCAACACCGTATCGCTGGCCGGTTTCAAGATCACCGTATTGCCTGCCGCCAGCGCCGCGGCAACGCCCCCACAGGGAATCGCGATCGGGAAATTCCAGGGGCTGACCACGACCACCAAACCCCGCGGTCGGCAATCCAGCTCCGGTGCTTCTTGTAGTAACTTCGCCGACAACGCGTAAAATTCGACGAAGTCGACCGCTTCGCTAACTTCCGGGTCGCTTTCGGCAATCGTCTTGCCGCCATCGGCAAGGCCCGCACCCATCAAATCGGCGCGTCTTTCGCGGATGCGATGGGCGACCTTACGAAGCAGATCATATCGCTGCTCCGGTGCAAGCAATCGCCAACCCGTCGGGTCATCTCGGCCCACCTGGATCGCCCGATCAATATCGGCTTCATCGCCCAGTTCATAGCGACACACGACCACGCCGGGGCGCGAGGGGTCGGTGGATTCGTAAACTTGCCGCTCGCGGTCTTGGCCGTGCTGCGCCTCATGGACGTCTTCGGTCCCATCCCCGAAACATCTCAGGTGCGTCGCCTGGTCACCGCAGCGGTCTCGCCAAGCATCGTAAATTTCCGTTTGTGCCCAACGCACATTTTGACGCAGCGAAAAATCCGTGTCCGGCTCGTTACGAAAATCGTCAATCGATTCCGGCACCGGCGGTTGGCAGGGCGGCAAATTTCGATCTTGAGTCCGCCGCGGCGACGACGACACATCCTCCATCCGCTCAATCGAATCCTTGAAACCCGCCTCCAGCTTTTTCCAAGCTTCGCTTCCCGGTTGGATTTCGAAGGTGTGGCGTAGAAAGTTTTCTTCGCCCGTGTTTTCATCCAGCCGGCGAATCAAATACCCGATCGCGTGCAAGAAATCCTCTTTGCGACATGCCGGTGCATAAAGCAATAGGTTTTCGGCAATTTCAAACAGCGCGCGGCGTTGGTGGTTGGCCATGCCTTCGAGCATTTCGAATTGCACGTTCCCGATCGTGCCCTGCATGTGGGCGGTGATCAACGACCAGGCTAGGTCAAACAAATTGTGCGACGCTATTCCGACCCGCAGAACGCCGGCATTTTCGGCCGCCAGGGCCAGCTGGACCATTCGTTTGTAATTGGCATCCGTGTCGACTTTGACTTGGTACGGTGCCTGCGGCCAACCCATCAAACTCGCTTCGACGCGCTCCATTTCCATGTTCGCGCCTTTGACAATTCGCACGGTCAGCGGAGCACCACCGGCGGCAACGCGGGCCTTGGCCCAATCCAGCAACTCCACCAACACTTCGTAGCTATCAGGAACATAAGCCTGAAGTGCGATGCCCGCATGAACGTTTTGTAAACCATCACGATCGAGCGTTTGCCGCAGCGTGTCGGCGGTCAAATGCATGTCGCGATATTCTTCCATGTCCAAATAGACAAACTTCGGGACCTCGCTGCCGTCCGGGCGTTTGAAGACTTCCCGCGCCGCGGCTCGGTACAACAACTCCATCCGGTCACCCAGGATTGAAAGCGTGTGTTCCCAGGCCAGTGGTGAAATCTGTGAGTAGATCGTGCTGATTTTCACCGAGATGCACTCGACCTCGGGGATTTGAAGCGCACCCAGGTACATCTTCAAACGCGACTCGGCTTCGTCCTCACCCAACAGCGCCTCGCCAAGAAAGTTGACGTTCATGCGAACGCCCTGGTCCCAGCGGTCCCGCAAATGCGTCTTCAACACATCGGGTTCGGCGGGCAGGATGACATTGGCGGTTTCCTTTCGCATCTTGTCTTTGACCAGCGGTACCGAAACGCCGGGCAGGTAGCCGCCAAACGATTGAAAGCCACGCAGCATCGCGCGGTCCAGCGGGCTAAAGAATCTTGGAATACCCTGCAAATCCAAGATGTGGGTCAATTGGTCGGCAATGCGACCGTTACGATGCGTCCGAAACGCCTGGTCGGTCATTTGGACCAACGTCGACTTGTCCTCGGGCAACGAGATCATCCGATGCAGTTCGGCTTGCTGACGCCGTTCGGCGGGCGTCAGCAATTCGTGCGATCGCCGTAAAAGGCGCTCGGCCAAATCCGACGCGGCGTCGGCTTTCTCACTTGCCGGAACGTGGGTCTTGCCGGCAAGTGAATCCAGATCGACAGTCAATTTCATTGCAAACAACGCAGCAGGATGGGGCAGGGCAGGGCAGCGGCCCAAGGAATCCGCCGATAAGAGTCGAGATTCCCGCCCGAATCAATAGCCGGAATCGAACTCCCAGAGGATGAATGGTCGCAGGGGGATAAATGGTCTCAGGCGATGCATGGTCGCCGGCGAACTCGGGAATCGGCACCACGAAACAACCACGCACCGACGCACAAAGCTCGCGGCAAAAATTCTTTTCGCACCCCGTAACCTTTCCGCAGCGACAACGGGATTCCAACTAGGAACGATCCGGAAGTCTCTTCTCCGCTGACTTCCATCGTCAACAACCCGCGCTGCCTTTGTCACCCCACCGCCAACCATGCCGCAATTTTGGTCCCACACACGCTACTTTTCGAATGCTCACGCGTCGTCCATCGCGATCCTGTTGTTCCTTTTTTGCTCGATCGAACGTGCCGGCACCGCGGCGGATCCGGTCCCAAAAACCGCGCCGCGCATCGATGCCCCATCGGAGGTGTTATCGGGCGATCCGGTACAAATTCGAATCGACGGTTTAGACGCCAGCACGATTTACACCGTCATCGCGGAACGTTGGTACGGTTCGTCATCGCCGACGCCGCGGCGTAGTTGGGCGGTCTACCGGTCCGATGCCAACGGGATTATTGATGTCACGACCGATCCGCCAATCGACCCCGCGTCCAGCTACACCGGCGTGGAGAAACGAGGACTGTTTTGGTCGATGCGTCGGGTGTCGAAGTTGAACATCGGCCAAGACGATGTGGTCACGTCCGCGTTGTCTCCGTTGTCCGCTCCGGACCAGCCCGACGTCAGTGACCCGGTGCGGCTGACGCTTTGGAAAGGAAGCCACACGTTTGAAACGGCCGACCAAACAAATCCCGCCCAAAGCAAGCCCGACCAAAGTAAGTCCGACCAAAGTAAGTCCGACCGGCCGCGAGCGACGCCGAATTCGTCGGCAACGGTTCGGCCGCTGACCCAACATATCCTCAAGGTCGTTCGGCGACCCGGCTCGCTGGTGGAGACACCATTGGATTCGACCTTGGCGGGAAGTTTCGTCCTGGTTGACAAAGCGAAAACAACCCAGCGGGACCAAGGCAAGCCCGCCCCAATCGATCCGTCATCATCGCGCGTGGATTCGAAGACGATTCCAACCGCCGCCACGTCGGGTTTACCCTGCGTGATTTTGTTGGGCGGTTCCTCGGGAGACGATACCGCCATACGTTTCGTGGCACCGGCATTTGCATCGCGAGGAATCGCCGCCATTGGCGTGCCCTATTATTCACCGGGTTATCGCCCCGACGGCCCCAAGTTCCCCAGTCTGCCCCAGGCGTTCGCGCATTTGCCCATTGATCACATCGAAAGGGTTCTCCAGGCCATCGACCGACGCCCGGATCTGGACGGCAATCGTGTCGCCATCTGGGGCGTCAGCAAAGGTGGTGAGTATGCTCTGTTGGCCGCTTCGTTGATTCCACGTTTCAAGGCGGTCGTGGCCGTTGTTCCCAGCGACGTGGTCTGGGAAGGGTGGGGCAGTTCGGATCTCCGCGCACCGTATTCCGGTTTCTCTTGGCGAGGCAAACCGTTGCCGTTCGTTCCTTACTACAAAATGCAGGAAACGATTCTTGCGATGCGAGAAAGCCGTCAAACCGCCGACGGGAATCCACCGATCCTGCGGATTCCGCACGATCAAGGACGATCCAAGAACCCCGACACCGTCGCCGGGGCAACGATCGCGGTCGAACGGATCCAAGCACCGGTTCTGGTTGTCGGTGGTGATGCGGATCAAGTTTGGGATTCGGGCGGGATGTGCCGAAACATTCGCGATCGCCGACAAAATGCCGGCCTGACGACCGTCTGCGTGACCCATCCCGATGCCAACCATTACCTTTCCGGTGATGGATTTACTCCCAACCCGCCCGGCAACGCGGCCGTTCGCGAAAAGGCATTTGACGCCATGATGCGGATGCTTCGTCAGCAACTGGATCTTTAGGCAGTTCCTTGGATGGCCCCACCACCGAAGCGTTTAACGGTGTGATCAAAGATCATTCGGATCGCTTGCGACGCATGATCGCCGGTCGGATGAGCACTACATTGCGGCGTCGAATCGATGCCGATGACATTTTGCAAGAGACTTTGCAGACCGCGGCACAGCGATTCGAAGATTATCATCGGTCCCGCTCGGTGACGCCGTACGTTTGGCTGCGCGCCATCGCAATGGATCGATTGATCGACGCGCATCGCTTCCATTTGCAAGCCGAAAAACGCAATGCCGATCGGGAGTGGTCACCGATGCAATTTGATTCAAGCAGCGCATTGAACCTGAGTGCGATTTGTCTGGGCATTCATTCCACACCATCGGCCAACGCGATCAAAATGGAGCGAAAACGGCAAGTTCAGGACGCCCTGACCCAATTGGGTGATCGGGATCGTCAGATCCTGGCCATGCGTTTCTTCGAACGCATGTCGCTGGTCGAAGTTGCCCAAGCGGCCGGCGTCACGGCCAACCATGTCAAAGTTTTGCAATACCGCGCGCTGCGTCGATTGGGCCGTCTGTTGGATTCGCTGCGGCAGGAGGTCGAAGGATGAAGAAGCGGCAAAACGGCGAAGCTTACGATCGATTGAACCAGGAAATCGAAAACTGGTTGAACCAAGCCGTCGATATGGACGGCGATTCACCATCGTCGCGAGGCGGCGGCATGGACACGACCGCGATCCAAACGCCGACGGGTTTGCCATCGACATTGCCGCGTGAAGACGACCCGCCCACACACCAGGATGGTCCGCTAAAACGCGCATTCGATGCCATGCGAGAATGCGTGAGGGACACCGAAAACGATTTCGATCCGCCAACAACCGCATTTCCGAACATCGACGGGTACGAAGTCCAAAGCGTCATCGGTCGCGGTGGAATGGGCGTCGTGTACGCGGCGCGGCAAAGCGGCTTGAATCGAACGGTCGCGATCAAGTGCCTCAATTTGGGCCTGGCTTCCGAAACGCGGGCTCGCGCCCGCTTCGAGATCGAAGTCCAGGCGGCCGCCAAATTGGACCACCCGCATATCGTTCCCATCTATGCCGTGGGACAGGTTCCCATCTATGCCGTTGGGCGGGTTCCGATTCATGCTTTGGGACAAGTTCCGGCCGACGACAATGGCCCCGTCGAATCGTCGCCGTACTACGCCATGCAGCGGATCGATGGTGCCGATGCCCAAGCCAGAATCAACCGGCAGGGACGCCCGGAAACGCCGGCGGAAATCGCTGGTGTGATCGAGGGTTTGTCAAACATTGCCGATGCAATCGATCACGCTCACCAACACGGCATCATCCATCGCGATCTAAAGCCCGCTAATTTGCTGATCGATAACGACGGAAAGTGGTGGGTCTTTGACTTTGGTCTGGCGCGGATTCAAGACCACCAAGTCACCGGCACCGGCGATCGGCTCGGTTCGCTGCGATACATGTCGCCGGAGCAAATTCGTGGGGATGCCGTGGATCATCGGACGGACGTCTATTCGCTGGGGATTACGCTTTCGGAATGCTTGACCGGGCGACCGGTGGTCGCGGGTGACCAGACTTCACAAATCATCCAAAGCGTTCTGGAGACGCGTCCACCGCTCATTTCGACGCTCCATCCGGCGGTCAGCTTGGACACCGCCCGGGTGATCCAGAAATCGGTCGAAAAAGATCCTTCGGATCGATACGCGACCGCCGCCGACTTTGCCGCGGATTTGCGCGCCGCCGCCCATGGCGATCCCATCCGGGCGCGGCCCATCGGGATCGTGGGCCGAATCCAGCGATACGCCCGTCGACGGCCGCGGCAGATTGCCCTGGCGACCGTCGCCAGCGGTTTGGTCTTGGCGATGATCGCGTCGGCCGCGATCTACACCGCCGATCGGCTGTCAAAAAACAATCGTGACCTGCGGCGTCAATACGCGACCGTGATGGAAATGAATGGGCGGCAAGCGATACTGTCCGATACACCGGAGTCCGCCGCGTCGTTCTACCGCAAGGCCGCCGAAACCAGCCCCGACGCCGGCTTCATCCAATTGCAACGGGATCGCTTGCGATGGATCGACCAAATGACGGCATCGATGCAGCGGTCCGGTTCGATCCCGGGAAGGCTGCTGGACCAAGTTCGAATCACGCCCAAAAATCCTGCTGGCGACGGCCGATCGATTCTTTCCACGGCCAATCTGATTTCCATCCGAAGTGCCAAATCGACGCCCACGACAGCACAAAGCCTGCGGTTGATCACAACCAGCGGACAGGGCGTTGGCGGCCAACCTTCAACGTCCGAATCCGTCGCGGACTTTGTCCAACCGGTACTGACCGCCCGATTGAACGATTCGGCCGACCGCATCGCCGTCGTGACCGGTGACCCCTCGGACAGCGACCGCACGATCCATCTGTTGCATCGCGAGTCGACGACAAAACCACTTGCCGGTGATGATGGTCCGGCTTTTAAAAAGGTAGCCGAATTCAAAGCCGGACGACGCGTGTTGTGGCTGTCATTCGAAGGTCCCTCGGACGATCTGCTGGTGACCGGATGGTCCGGATACCTGCGGCGTCACGATAGCCAAACTGGGCGATTGATTCAGCAATCGCCGCTGGGCCCCGACGACGAATCGACGCGAGTTAATTGGGTCTACAACGCAAGATCGGATCGCTCGAAAACGTGGTTGGCCCTGGCCACCTCACCGGGGCATGTCCAAGTCTATCGGCGATCCGATGGCAGCCCGGTTTTTGCATCACCGCCCAAGCTACCGTCCTTGTACAATGATGCACTGGCGATCGATGACGCGGGGAAGTGGCTGGCCATCGGCGACAACGCCGGTCACCTGACCATGTTCTCATTACAAAATCCCGAACGAGCCCCCCGCACCTTCAAGGCCAGTTCGCCCATCGTTGATTTGGCGATTGAGCCAAAAACGGATCGCATTGTCGTCGCGACCGGAGACCGACGGGTACAACTGGTCTCGCTGCAAACCGGCCGGCGACTGACGAGGACTTTCGAACATCCTCGATTGATCCAGGGACTGCGGATTTCGCCCGATGGACAAGCCCTGGCCGTTTTTGGTGGCGAGCGACTGCGGCTGCACAGTCTATCGACCGGCGAACCGCTTTCGTCACTGCTGCGATGCGCGCCCGATCTGATCCAAATCCGTTGGGAAAATCGCCGCGATCCGGATGACGCAATTCCACTGGGCCAACGCGATATTGTCCGCGGCGTGTCGGGTGGACTGAATCGTTTGCGAACGCTGCACCGCGACCAAGCATCGAATCAAACGATCCAGCAATCTTGGCGATTACCGATCTGGAAAGAAAAC
>JBCCRW010000225.1:0-9646 GCA_039201055.1 Planctomycetota bacterium
CCGGGGTCAGGCTGGAATCCCGCCGCATGGGTGAGCCGAAGGTGTGGCGACAGCCACGCGTCGGGTCGAATCGCGTTTCCTTGCACCGAAGACGTCTCGGTGCAAGCACCCGGCTCGCGGCTGTCGCCGAAATCTCGGCTCACTGATGCACGAGAATGCGCGGACGCACGAACGTTCCCCGGCCACGCGACCCAGTGCCGAAGGCACGGCAGGTCGGAGCCCCGGACGCAAGTCCGGGGTCAGGCTGTCGCTGATAAAGTACCTCGCCTCTCCGAGGCGAAAATCAAAGCACCTCGCCTCTCCGAAGCGAATTTCCCGGGCGCCAGCCCCTGGATTTCCGGCGTCTGGCGAAGTCCGGCTACCTGCGGGTACCCCGGTTAACAAGACCCTACCATTCCGGTACTCCCTTCGGACCACTTCCACATTTGTACCCCGATTTCAACACCCACTTCATATGAAGTCTTCCTACGACGTTGTCGCCATCGGTGGCGGCCCGGCGGGTTCCTCGACAGCGGCTATCTGTGCTCAGGGCGGGCTGGACACCCTGCTGATCGAACGCGAGGCGATGCCGCGTTTCCACGTCGGCGAATCGCTGATGCCCGAAACCTACTGGCCGCTGCAGCGTCTTGGACTGACCGACCGCATCCAACGTGCCGGCTGGCAGGCGAAGAAGAGCGTCCAATTTGTGACTCACGATGGCCGCGAATCCGACCCGTTTTTCTTTCGCGAGCATGACGATCGTCCGTGCAGCACGACATGGCAGGTTGAACGGAGCGAGTTCGACCAGATGGTCTTCGATCGCGCCGCCGAACTGGGCGCCGATACCTTCGATCAGACACGTTTGATTGACGTGCGTTTCGGTGCCGATGGTCAGGCCGCCGGTGTTGTCGTCAAGGATGCGGCCGGGGACCTTCGCGAGATCGACTGCACGGTCGTCGTCGATGCGACCGGCCAGCAGTCCTTCCTGGGCAACAAGCTGGGCATCAAGGAAATCAACCCCGACCTGCGGAAGGCCGCCATCTGGACCTATTATCGGGGTGCGGTCCGCGGCGAAGGGGACAACAACGGCGCGACCATCATCCTGCAAACCGCCAACAAGGATTCGTGGTTCTGGTTTATCCCGCTCTCGCGTGGGATCACCAGCGTCGGCTGCGTCGGCGACAACGATTATTTGCTCAAAGGACGCGGCACACCCGCCGACGTCTACCAGCAGGAACTCGCCGAGTGCCCGGGGCTGATCCCGCGTTTGGCCGATGCGACGCAAGTGGGCGACGTAAAAGTGGCCAAAGAATTTTCCTACATGACAACCCAGAATGCCGGCGACGGCTGGGTCCTCGTTGGCGATGCCCTGGGCTTTATTGATCCGGTGTACTCCTCCGGCGTCTACTTCGCACTCGACATGGGCGTCCGCGCGGGCGACGCCATCGTCGAAGGTTTCCAAAAGCAGGATCTTTCCGCCAAGCAGCTCTCCGGATGGTGTGAGGACTTCAAGGAAGGTGCCAAGTGGGTCCGCAAGTTGGTCCACGCTTTTTACACCAAGGAATTTAGTATTGGTCGGTTTATGAAGGAGTATCCCGAGCATCGTGGCAATGTGACGGATTTGTTGATCGGCCGTGTCTTCCACGAGAATGCCGGCAAGATGTTCGAAGACATGGACCAGTGCATCGCCCGCGCCAAGGCGATGTAGCGTCTGAATCACACGGATCGCTACAACACGCAACATTCCTTCAAAACGCATAAGACGGCATCGGGAAACTCCCGGTGCCGTTTTTTTATGGAGCGATCGCAAGGTTTGCTAGCAATTCGCCGATGCTTCCCATGGAGACCGCCGACGGGTGATCTCTCGCCGCGGATACCGCGAACCTCCCATCTGCCAGACGCTCCCTTCCCCTTGCTTCGCTGGCATCTCCTCTGTGGGCGATTCGTTTGGATTTGTGGTGTCCTTCCAAACTCGAATCTATCCATGGAGATCATGATGAGAAAAATTCTTGCACCGGCTTTGATGGCCGTAATGATGACGGCTTTCTGTTCGAACGACGCCAGCGCTTTCGGTCTGTTGGACAAGCTGTGCGGCCGGTCCGCTTGCGATGCCGGTTGTGCCGCTCCGGTTTGCGAACCGACTTGCGGATGCGAGCCGATCGCTCCGGTTTTCGAACCCGCTTGCGGATGCGAATTGCCTCCGGCACCTTGCTGTGACGCACCGGCATGCGGGCCGAAGTTCGGTTTGTTGTCGAAGTTGTTCCGCAAGCGTCACGCTTGCGACGTGGCTTGCGCCGCTCCGGTTTGCGAGCCGGCTTGTGGCTGCGAAATCATCGAACCGGCTTGCGGCTGCGAAATTGTCGAACCGGCTTGCGGTTGCGGCGTTCCCGGGCCTTGCGGCTGTGCCGACCCGTGTGCTCGTCCTTCGTGCGGCGCCAAGATCAAGGGCTTCTTCGGCAAGCTGTTCCACAAGCGACACGCTTGCGACGCTGGCTGTGCCGCTCCGGTTTGCGAACCGACCTGCGGATGCGAGCCGACTTGCGGCTTCTAAATCGGCCTGAAAACGAAAAGAAGCGAACGCTTCGAACACAAGAAGAAACGCCGTGTGATCGGGTTCACACGGCGTTTTTTCATTGGCGACCCCCGCAATTCAAAACCAAGCACTAAACCGGAGGCTTGAACTTGGGTACCGCGGGCGCTACGTCGTCGAAATCATCGACGTCCGCATCGGAATCCTCGTCGTCCAAGGTTCCGGGGTCGAACGAACTTTTGACTTCGTTTTCGGCCATACGAAATTGCTTCTGAACCTCGCCCAGACTGCGGCGAAATTCGGCATAACTGGTTCCAAACTGCCTGGCCACCGACGGCAGATTGCCACCGAACAGGACAACGGCAATCACGCCAACCACCAGCATTTCGGTCGGACCCAATCCGAACATGGGCTATCGTCTCCGTTTGCTGAATCAGGAGGCCGGCGATTCGTCCTTGCGATTGCCGTCTTCGTCCAAGGAGTCTTTCATGCCTTTCTTGAACTCGTTGGCACTGCGACCCAAATTGCGCATGAACAAAGGCAGCTTGCTGGATCCGAATAGGACCAGCACGATGACCGCGACGACCAAAATCTCTTGCATGCCCGGCATCCCGAACCCCAGGAGTGAAAGGGAGAACGTCATTTAGTGAACCTGTTGGTCAAGGACGAAAGCGAGGGCGAAAAACAAACACGCGGACGTGGGAAACACCGGCAACCGGCGAAATTTCTAGCCACTTTCTGGCACCTTGCCGCGACCCTTCATTTTATTGTGCTCCTGCGATTCGTCAAAGGCTGTCGCCGCCCGCAAGAGAGAAAACTCGCGAGACGGAAAACTCGCAAGGCGGAAAACTCGCAGTGCCAAACCGCCAACGCTGGGAGTTCGACCCGCTTGCACACATCCGATCGCCCCACGATAAGAACGTCTCGGGGTCGCCGGCGTCCTCGCCAATCGCGGAATTCGGTCCGATGGTCCATTCCATCCGATGATCAATTCCGTCCGAAGATCGGCGCCGAGTGTTTGTTCACGCCCTTCAAATCTCGTATTTTTACCTTCACTTGCTCGATCTGAGACCCATTGTCGCGGGCGTTTTGGGCGTCTTTTTGTTAATGCTAATCGGAGCGGGCTGCCGAAAAATCGGCTGGTTGACCCGCGAGGCGGACCGTTCGCTGGCGAATTTGACGGCCAACGTGATGCTGCCGGCGTATTTTTTTGCCCGTTTTGTCAGCAGCGACACGCTCGATTCGCTGGACAAGGCTTGGTTGATGCCGGCTTACGGCTTCGCGATGACCTCGCTTGGTTTTTGTGTAGGACTGTTGATCGCTTTTGGATTGGGCCGCTGGATCGGGCTGGACACCAACGATAAACAACGCGCCTTTGCGCTTTGCGTCGGGATTTGTAATTACGGTTTTGTGCCGCTGCCGCTGGCCGAACAAATTTGCCCCGACGCGGTTCCCGATATCATCCTGCACAACGTGGGAGTCGACGCGTCGTTGTGGAGCATTGGGATTTTGATCATCGCGGGTTTCACATCCCAGGGTCTTCGCCGGGCCGTGATTTCGCCGCCGCTGATTGCCGTCGCGCTGGCCATCATCGTGCGTCAAACCGGGCCGCATGATTGGTTTCCGCCCGCCGCCGGCAAGGCGGTGCTCGCCGCGATCCAAAAGCTTGGCAATTGTGCGATTCCATCGGGATTGTTGCTTAGCGGCGCGATCATCGTCGACTTTTTGAACACGGCCAAAGGGCGTCCGCATTTGCGCACCGTGCTGGCCGCGATCAGCGTCCGGCAGGGTATCTTGCCCTTGTTGATGCTGGGCATCGCGATGCTGATTCCAACATCGATGGCCAGCGAAAACGCGCGGGTGGCCATGATGTTGGAAGCCGCGATGCCGGCGGCGGTCTTTCCAATCGTGCTGACACGTTTGTACGAACGCGATACGGCGACGGCGCTGCAGGTCACGCTGTCCACTTCGCTGGCCGGCATCGTCTTGATTCCGGCGTGGATCGCGATCGGTAGCCAGTGGCTGGGCGTGTCCGGCAACACGCTGAATTTATCGGGCTGATGGACGCTCGATCCGCCGGGCTGGTGAGCGTTCACGTGATCGGTTGAAAGTTAACGTGATCGGTCGAGAGTTCACGTGATCGGTTGAATTGGCCGGGTCCGGATCATTCCCGGCTTTCCCGCGATCGGCAATCGAGCCATACTTTCGTCGTCTTGGCGGACCTTGAACGTCGGCCGGTCTTTGCCCTGTTTCCAATTCATCGACCCAAGCTTCTTCGAAACTTATCATGGAATGCTCTCTCGTCCTGCTCAAACCCGACTGCGTGGAGCGCCGGCTTGTTGGCGAAGTGATCAGCCGCTTTGAAAGGAAGGGTTTGAACATCGTCGCGATGAAGATGCTTCGGGTGACCCCCGAGATGTCGCGTCAGCATTACGCCGAGCACGTGGAGAAGCCGTTTTACCCATCGCTGGAAAGTTTCATCACGTCATCACCCATCGTGGCGATGGCGGTCGAGGGGCTGGATGTGATCCGGGTGATTCGCGAAATGTTGGGCGCGACCAGCGGTCTGAAGGCGGCACCAGGAACGATCCGAGGTGATTTCAGCAGCAGCCAGCAAATGAATTTGGTGCACGCCAGTGACGGTGCCGAGGCGGCGGCTCGGGAATTGAAGCTGTACTTTAGCGAAGACGATTTCTGCGTCTACGAGCCCACGATCACGCCGTCGCTGCGAGCATCCGACGAGGGCTAAAGTAGCTCGCCTCTCCGAGGCGAAACTCAAAGACCTACCCGCCAAAGTAGCTCGCCTCTCCGAGGCGAAACTGAGAAAACCACCACGTCAAAGTAGCTCGCCTCTCCGAGGCGAAACTGAGAATACCACCACGTCAAAGTAGCTCGCCTCTCCGAGGCGAAACTGAGAAAACCACCACGCCGGAAAATGTCCCACCTTGGCCTTGGCTTAGGCTCACAAGCTGGCTAAGCTCTGAGGCCCGAAAGTGAGCCACCTTCCGGCGGCACGCCGCACCCCTAGCTCAACTGGATAGAGCATCGGTCTACGGAACCGAAGGTTAGAGGTTCGAATCCTCTGGGGTGTATTCCTTAAAACTCGCCCTTTCCTTCATCACCACACCTTGGGCGTCTACTCCCTGGTAGGTGTACGTGATGAAGCCACCCAAACCATCAGCAGACTTTCCGCTGTTCAGCCATGCCTGCGGCAAGTGGGCGAAAAAGGTAAACGGTAGCCTTCGCTACTTCGGCTCCTGGAAGAACGTTACCGATGACGATCCGGACGGCTCCCGCGGGGCGTTGGCGGAGTATGAGCGGTTTGTCGCTGATCGCGATCAGACGCGGGTTCGAACGATCACGCTCGAGTTGGCGTTGAACACGTTCCTCGATGCAAAGCACATTGCCGTTGAATCCGGTCGGATCGCCCACCGCACATACCTGGAGCATCAGCGAACCTGTGCCCGTTTCGCCCAAGTGATCGGCAAACGACGTGATGTCATGTCGCTTGGGCCCGACGACTTTGCTGCGTTCCAGGCCAATCGGGCCAAGTCGCTCAATTTGGTTTCCCTAGGGAACGAGATTGTCCGCGTCAGAACCGCGTTCAAGTGGCTGTACGAAAACCGGATGATTGCGAAGGAGCCACACTACGGCCCCGAGTTCAAGCGACCAGGACGCCGAGCGATCCGCCGGCACCAGCGAATGCAGGGCAAAAAACTATTTGCACCAGCACAAATCCGGTTGTTATTGGACGAGGCCGGTTTGCACCTTCGCGCGATGATTCTGCTTGGGATCAATTGCGGCTACGGCCCTGGAGACTGTGCCGATCTGCCAATGGCGGCATTGGACCTTGATCGCGGGTGGTCTGACTATCCGCGGCCAAAGACCGAAGTGGATCGGCTTTGCCCGTTGTGGCCGGAGACGGTAGAGGCAATCCGTGCAAGCGTGGACAGACGGCCGGAGCCCGACGACGCCGCGTCACCTCGCGTCTTCGTCCAATACAGCGGCAAACCGTACACGAACTACGGCGGTGAGCTCTCGAAGTATTTCACCGCTGTTCGTCGCAGACTGCTCCAGGTGCCCGATGGCGGTTTCTATTGGCTTCGACACACGTTCGCGACCGTCGGCGGCGGAGCAAAAGACCAGATCGCCGTGAACACCATCATGGGGCACGTCGACGATACAATGGCGGCAGTCTATCGCGAGGAAATCGAGCCAGAACGCTTGCTGGCTGTCACCGAACACGTTCGAGCGTGGTTGTTTGAAAAGCGTTGATTGGGAAACGATCGTCATTCCGGTATCCGGATTGGCTGCCGTCTACCTGTCGCGTGACATCGTGTCACCTGCCATCGCGTGGATCGGATTCCTGGTTTGGCTCTGCGTCGGAATTACGATCGCCCAGCGAGTCCGCAAAAGTGGACGATGAGGCTTTCGTTTTGTGACCCGTTGCACGGGTGAGTGCCTACGAAAACGCCGAGAGGCGGTAGGGCGCGAGGCCAAAAAACCCAAAAACCCGCTCCCGGGTGGCACCGAGAGCGGGTTACGAAGTTCCTCGCCGCAACGAGAATTGGATCAGACTGTCAAAAGAGCGACCCCGTCGTTGCTCGTGACTCGCCATACGAAAGTGTTGCCGAGGCGAATCGACTTGAGCGTGATCTGGTCGCCTGCGTCGGCGAGAATCAGCGTGTTGTTGCCGGTTTGGTTGATCGCCGATTCCGACGTGATGACAACGTCACCACCGTTGGTTTGGAATCCGATGGTCAGTTCCAGGCCTGCTCGTTCGGGGTTCTTGAGCGTTCGGGTTTCGGCCGCGGCAGATTCAAGCGAAACAACTCCGCCTTGTTTCCCAGGTGACCCGATGGCACCACCGGCGCCCGGATCGTCGATGTCAAACTCGGACGTTACAAGTTCTTCGAGAGTATTGTGGCCACTCATGCGTATGCCTCACAAAAAAAAGGATTGGCTTCGGGTTGCAACCGAAAACCAATCCTATGAGGCAAGGTGACTCAATGTCACCTGTCAATCGTCGTCACTGCTTGGCGGCTCGACTTTGTCGGGCAATTCGGACCGCTTAACTTGGACCGACTTCGGCGCATCGATTGCGATTGCCACCCGGTTACTACTGATTCGGGAGACGGTCAAAACGACGTCGTCGCCGATTTGCAGCGATTCGCCTTCTTTGCGTGACAGAACCAACATTGAGGTTTCCTCCATGAAGAGTGAAGTGAAGGTGACGCGGTGTCACCCTTGAACGTTCGGTTTGAATAGCCTAGGGTCAAGATCCCAGTGCGGAATCGTCGGAACACCATCTTGCTGGCTCCACTCGGCTTCCTTCCAGTCAGGCAAGACACCTGATATCGCCTGAAATGCATCGCACACGGCCTTCGCAAATGCCCCCATGGCGGCGTCAGGCCCGCGTCGTCTGGCGACAAGTCGGAATCTGTTGGAAATTGCCAAGCCAAAGAAACTTCCGCTTACGTGAATGTGCTCAGGCTCGTTCCTGATTGCGTCTCGCGAGACGATCACGCGGATCCCATCGCCGAAGTCAAACACACAATCCGGATTCGTTCCCGGTCGGTCTTCGACGTCAAAGTTGTCATCCGTGTATCGATACAACCGCTCAATGGCTTTCGGGAAACGATCTCGCATGTCGCCGATCGTTTGAATGTTGATTTCCATGGTTTGTTGAAATGGGTTGAATAAACAATAGTGACGCCGTGTCACTCAAAAAATGGGTCAAGGAAGCTTGCCGGAGAATCCGCAATTCTGGCAATTCAGGTGCCATTCTTTACGCACACCGATGATCGCGACTTCGGACATCGATTCGCCGCAAACAGGGCAGATTCGCTTTGACTGTGGCTCGGCGACAGACTTCTCGGCCAGCCGCTCAGAGGCTTCGAGATACGACGCTTCGGTGTGATTGGCGAGCATCGCCTTCACATACGCCGTTTCCAACTTCTGGACGTTAAATCGTCGTAGGTCAATCGTGTCGTTCAGGCCTGATCGTGCTCGACGCACGCACAGGAACGGAAGAAAAATTGCAAGAATCTGGACTGGCTCGCCGGTGAAAACAGTCGGCGGCACCAAGAATTTGGAATTTTCAGCAACTGCAAGTTCGTGTTGACTGTCGACAATCGCGCCCCAGTTATTGACGTACAGGCTGTCGGCAGGTGTCATCGTGTCGTGTGATCCGTGATTGCATCGTATGGTGAAGTCAGAGCCGCCCACGACTTTGTATCGTGGGCGGGGGCTGATCTCACCACAAAATCAGCCAACCATCTCTGGTTCGGATTCAGCCACAGCATCACACGGCAAAGCATCGTCGATCGATTGCTTTGGCCGTGCCACAACGTCGACTTCGGGCTCAAATGGCGAGGCGTCCTCGATGGTTGCGAGCTCCCGCAGTTCCAGCGGCAGCATCGAGTAGGGGCGTTTGACGAGCGTGTTGCCGATCAGCAGCTCGCCGCCGGGCGCGAGTGATTCGGCGGTGTGCTCGTTGCAGAGCTTCACCAAAGCCGCATCGGCGACGTCGACTGCTTTTTCAGCCGACTCTCTTTTCTCGTGAGCACGCTTTGATGCTTCGAGGGCAAGTTCGATCTGTCGTTTGGTTGGCATTCTTCGATTCCGTGGGTTCCAGGCTTGTGACTGGCCGGGTGACACCGCGTCACCTGGGCCGCATTACGCCCCGAAGGGCTCACTCTGCGTTACTTGAGAATTTCGCCAACGGCGAGTTTCTTCCAGTGAAAATCAACCTCGACCAAAGGTTGCCGAAGTAATTCGACCAGCGGAATGTAGCCAAACTCACGAAACCCAAGATCCGCCAAGCCGAATACTTGGCTTTGGGTGTGACCGGGATCCCGTTCGGTGATCCACCAGTCGCCCGCGGGTGAGAAGTAGTGAAGATGGACAATGGCGGATTCGCCGTAATTGTCGTGATTGCCGCCAATGGCCGGCATGCCGCGGAAGGTGTTGGCTAAATCAACGACGACCTCTGCGAAAAACTCTTTCTCTGGGCCCTTTAGTTGCTCATTGAGCGTTTGGAATTGAAACACGGGAACGAATCGCCGAAGCGTCATCAAGTCCTTGATCAACAGTTTACGGCGGTTCATGGCTTCCTGATTCATCGCAAATCTCCAA
>JBCCRW010000226.1:0-9609 GCA_039201055.1 Planctomycetota bacterium
TACACTGCTCATTGTCCATCCTTGGTTTGGTGTGTGAGGAAATCGTCCTCATCAGACCTTGGATGGACATTTTTGACACGTTCAACTGGGGGAACTGCGCAGTTGGGGCAAGACAGAACTTAAGGGTTTTGGCACTAGCCGTCGGTTTCCAGCGAGCAACAGACCACGACGCGGATCCTTTTTCGAAAACGATCTTGCGACCAGCGTTTCGCTTTGCATATCGGCCGGTGTTGTGTTGGTGCCCGCGCGCCAGCCGAATCGTCGACACGCCGGAGAATTCCCAGAGTGCCCCGTATCAATCTCGGCCAAAACCAAGCGAATTCGTTAGCCCTCTTGGTTGAAAGCGTTGTTTTTCCCCTGCTGCGCGATCACCCCGGTCAAGTCCACCTCGAAATCGATATCGACCTGGCACTAACGACGCCCGGCGATGCCACCGCCACCGGCACGCTGCTGGAATCGGCCACGCGGCAAACCCTGGATGCAATCGGTGGCGACGGCGAACTGTCGATCATCGCGGTTCCAACGCCCGGCGGAATCGAGATCGAATTGTCCGACAATGGTCCCGCCATCGCGTCACGCCCAGAGATCGCGTCGCTGCTGGCGGCACGACACGGCGTGAAAATGCAACAACACGATTGTCCTCAAGGCGGTGTCGCGACGACCTTGCATTTTCCCAAGCGGCAAACGAATTCCGATTCCCGCCGGGCTGCCTGATGCGATTGTTTGATCAAACCGCGATCCCCGCTTTGCAGCAAACCACCGCGTTCGCTCAAAAACGGCACGAACTACTGGCCGGCAACTTGGCCAACCTGGATTCCCCCGGATATCGAGCCCGCGATTTAAGCGTCGACCAATTTCAGGCCGCTTTGGGCGACGCACTGCGATACGGCACCGACGTCACGTCGGCCGTCGGAGTGACCACGCGAGACGAAAGGATGTCGGGGCCGCGCCAGGCGATGGAACAGGTCGTTTACCACGACGAATCGGATGTCTCGATGGAATCACAAGTCACCGAACTGGCGAAGAACCAACACTTGCATTCTTTGGCCATCACGACCCTTCGCAGTCAGTTTTCGTTGCTTCGCGCGGCGATCACCGAACGCGCGTAAGAAATCACCGGAGTCATCACGTTATGTTGAAAGCCCTTGATGTCAGCACTTCGGCCCTGGTCGCCCAGCGGAAGCGTTTGGATGTTGTGTCCGGCAATATCGCCAACATGTCGACTTTGAAAAACGAAAAAGGTGAAGCCGATCCCTATCGAGCCCGCCACGTCATCTTTCAAACCGACACCGAAACAACCGCCGCGGGCGCCGCGGGAGTCAAGGTCGATGAGATCCAAGTCGACAAGGGTGACCCACGGTATCGCTACCAACCCCATCATCCGCTGGCCATCCAAGAAGGCAAGTGGAAGGGCTACGTCGCTTATCCCAACATTGATTTGACGACCGAAATGGTCAACGCTTTGGAATCGACTCGCGCCTACGAAGCCAACGTTGGTGTCATGGAAATCACAAAGAACTTGGGCCGCGAGACGCTGACGATCCTGGCATAAACCCGTGCGTTCCGTGGGCTCCCCATCCGCCGCCGCATCGCTGCGATCCAGCGTGCTTTCACAACGATTGCCAGGCAAACCGTTGTCGCCGGCTGCCGGCGTACAGCCATCCCGCGCGCCCAACCATTCTCACACTCCAGACCATTCACACCGTACCAAAACACCCGAAGCTTCGTTCCTGGAAGCATTGCAGCGGATGGGACGCGGTCATGTGCCAAGTCACCAAGCGGCTTCCCATCCGTTTGCGGATTTACTTTCACGCGAAGTCCAAAACGTCAACCAAATGCAACTGGACGCCGACGCCAACGTTCACGAATTATTGACCGGCGGTGATGTCAACGAAGCCGAAGTCTTAACCTCGGTTCAAAAAGCCGATCTCGCGTTTCGAATGCTGTTGCAGGTACGTAACAAATTGGTGGAAGCCTACCGCGAAATTCAACAGATCCAGATTTGATCGGAATGACGACCGCTAGATGAAAATCCTGAAGGCCCAAATCGAATCCGCCCGCGAAGTGCTGGCCGCTTTGCCGATGCAATCGCGGGTCACCATGGGACTGTTGGTCTTGGCCGTCGTCGTTTCGCTGGGTTTCTTGGTGCGCGGCGAATGGGAAACCGGACGCGAGCCCCTGTTCGGCGGGCAAGCGTTTGCCGAAACCGAACTGAACGAAATGGAGTTTGCGTTTTCCCGAGCGGGGCTGGCTGATTGGAAACGCGATGGCACGCGGATGTTGGTGCCCACCGCCGACAAAGCAAGCTATCTGGCGGCGCTGGATGAATCAAAGACGTTGTCCATGTCGATTCGCAGCAATCTGCAGGAAGCGATCGCCAATTCCAGCGTATTCGAATCCAGCGAAATGCAGCGTGCCAGACGGCAGACCGCGCGACAGCAGGACGTCGCGGACAACATCATGAAGTTCCCGTTTGTCCGCAGCGCGAGTGTTCAATATTCCCGCGACCAGTCACGCGGGTTGACCCAGGATGTCATTCAATCGGCTTCGGTGATTGTCGAACCCCGTGGAAACAAAACGCTTTCGCGAAGTGAAATTCTGGCGATCCAACGATTGGTACGCGCGTCCTTTAGCGGCATGTCACCTGAAGACGTTGTGGTGACCGATACCAATGGCGGCAATTTGGGCGTCCCGGGCGACGATGATCCGCTGCTTCGCAAACAGGAAGAAACCGAGGCCGACTACGAAGAGAAAATTACGCGTCTCCTGTTCGGTCTGCCGGCGACGGTGGTGGTGACCGCCGAGATTGACCCCACGATGGAGGTCGAAAAAACAACACTGAAATATGATCCTGAGCCCACGACCCTGGCCAGCGACACTCGCAAAATCGAATCGTCGACTTCGGTTCCCAATGTCTCTGGCGAACCGGGGGTGGTGCCCAACGTCGCGGCCAATCGTGCGGTCAGCCTGCAACCCACCGAAACGCGTTCTTCGAAAGAAGACCAACGACAAACGCGATCGGTCAGCGGCCAAACATTCGAAAGCAGCACCGTCGCGGCCTATGCGGTTCGCCAGGTCAAGGTCGCGATCAGTTTGCCGCGAAGTTTTTTCGAGCGGAAGTACGTGCAAGACAAGTTGAGCCGCGATCCGAACTTAACGGCCGATACCGTGCCACCGATCGATGCGGCCGAATACGATCGAATTTTGGCCGAAGAAACCAAGCGTATTCAACAGATCGTTGCCGGCACCATTCCCGCCGTCTCCGCCGGTGCCGACCCGACCGATTTGATCAAGGTCTATGACTATTTTGACCCGCCACCCGACGCCGCCCCCGCCTCGGACACCGCCGGCGCCGTGATGACTTGGCTGGCCGATTCCTGGCAGACCATCGGCATGTTTGCGTTGGGATTTGTGGCGTTGCTGGTCGCCCGCTCGGCCGCCAAGGCCAGCGCGTCGCCGACACCCAAAGACTTTCAAGAAGGCTTCGGTTTGGAGTTACCCGAAATGCCCTCCGAAGAAGAACTCGCCGGCAGCGAAGACAATATGACCATCACGGGTTCGACTTTGCAGGACGAACTTGCAAAAATCGTCGGATCGAATCCCGAGGTTGCCGCCAACGTGATCCGTGGTTGGGTCGGTGACGCGGCATAGTATCGCCAGGCCAAAACCATGAAGCCGCTTCTTCCCGCCACCACCGGCAACGTCGATAACCCGATCGATTCGTTGACCAATGCCATCGTCGCGACCTACACCCCCGATGATGCGATTAATCATTTGGGTTTGTGCCCGCTTCCCAGCTACGACGTCGTGGTCGCGATCCTGTTGAACGTCAAGGATTTGTTGTACCCCGGCTACCGGCGACGAACCGGGCTGCATCGTGGCAACGTTCGGTATCACGTCGGGGGCACGTTGGACCAATTGCTGACCCAATTGACCACCGAGATCGCTCGGGCGTTGCAACATGATGATCGCGTCCGCAATGGCGTCGAGGATTGCGAAACGCCCATTGAATATGAAGAGCGTGGCAAAGCGATGGCGATCGACTTCCTGAGCCGCTTACCTGACATTCGTGCTCAACTTGCCACCGATGTCAAAGCCGCCTACGACGGCGACCCCGCCGTTCGGACAACGGATGAAATCGTCTTTTGCTATCCGGGTTTGGCCGCCATCACGGTGTATCGAATCGCCCACGAATTATTGGAACTTGGCGTCCCGTTTATCCCGCGGATGATGACCGAATGGGCCCACGCCGAAACGGGGATCGACATTCATCCCGGCGCCGACATTGGCGACTACTTTTTCATCGACCACGGAACCGGTGTGGTCATTGGTGAAACCTGCGAAATCGGCCAGCACGTTAAACTGTACCAGGGCGTCACACTGGGCGCGCTCAGTTTTCCAACGGATTCGGAAGGGCATTTGATCCGCGGCAAAAAACGCCACCCGACGATCGAAGATCATGTAGTCGTCTACGCCAACGCGACGATCCTGGGCGGTCGCACAACCGTCGGCCACCACTCGGTGATCGGTTCCAGCGTGTGGATCACGCGCACGGTTTCGCCCAACACGACGGTGGTGCTCGAGGCTCCGCAATTGCGAGTCCGAGGCGGTCCAGGTGAATCAAAATCGGATGACTTTGCCGGCGACTTTCAAATTTAAAACCAGCATTTCTAGCCGACGGGCGTTGGTGCTCTGTCGCGACAGAATCCTAATTCGCCGCAACGCACGCGTTGCGAAGCACGCCAATGCCGTCGATGGACACCTCGCAAACATCGCCATCGTTCAGATAGAGCGGTGGATTGCGAGCCGCACCGACGCCGGCTGGAGTCCCCGTGAAAATCACGTCCCCGGGACGCAACGTCATGACACTGGAAATGTGCGAAACGATTTTGGCGATGGGGAAGATCAATTGATCGGTGTTGCCATCTTGCCGTGTCACGCCATTGATCGACATCTTCACCGACAAATGATTCGGATCCAGTGCTTCGCGTGACACCATGACCGGTCCCATGGGCGCGAAAGAGTCGAATGATTTGCCCAAGAGCCATTGGCCACCGGGCCGGCCTTTTTGCCAATCCCTCGCCGACACGTCATGACCGGCCGTGTAACCATAGACGCACTCCATCGCGGCAGACTCGTCGACTTGCTTCGCCTTGCGGCCGATCACCACCACCAACTCCGCTTCGTAGTCGACATGCTTGGCGATCGTGGGCAACACGATGGGCTGTTCATGCCCGCGGCGCGTCGAATTGAATTTGCTAAACACCACCGGTTCGGTGGGAATTTTCGCACCCGTTTCCTTGGCGTGGTCGCGATAGTTCAAACCGATGCACAAAATTTTTTCGCCGCGCGGCACCGGCGGTAAACGTGTTTTGGGAAGTGCGAATGAATCCCCCTTGGCCTCCCATTGGTCCAGAGGACGATCGAACAAATTGCGCCCGGTAATCCCGGGAACCGGTACCCCATGGTCGCCACGGTCATCCGCGTAACCGACTTTACCGTTCGAATTGCGGTAGCGGAAAAGTCGAAGAGTCATCGCGTAGGTTCTCGTGGGTCAATAGTCGGACAGCATGCCGCCGGGTTTGCCGATGAAGCGGGTTTGCCGATGAAGCGGGTTTGCCGATAGCGCGGGGTTGCCGGAGACGGGCGTGTTGGATGGCAACGAATGATAGCGGAAACTTCGCATTCCAGGACCCGGGCGTACTCGGCGATCTCGGATCGAAGTGCTGCGTGACCTAGGACGCACCACGCCTTGCATCGCGGTACCAAATGATCCCGAATAGCGTCGCGATAAAAATCGCAAGCCCTTGGTAAAGCGTCATGTTCAAAGCGACGATGGGCTCGTCACGATAGAACTCGCTGAAGAATCGAAAGACCGCGTAAGCAACGATGTAAATTTTGATCAAATGCCCTTTGGCAATGCCGTCGCGTTGTGCGGCGACCAAAATACCCGCGGCTGTCAAGTGAAACGCGGACTCATAAATTTGCGCGGGGTGCCGGGGCAATGAATCGACGCTTGGAAAAACCGCCGCCCATGCCACATCGGTTGGCTTGCCATAGCAACAGCCCGCCCAAAAACAACCCAGCCGGCCGATGGCGATGGTGACCGCAACGGGAACCGCAAACGAGTCGCCCGTGCGGACGTGAATATCAAACGCCCATTTGGCCAGTTCCACGCCGATGTAGCCGCCAACCAACCCAAACAAAATCGTCTTGCCATTTTGAAACCAAGCGGCACCCGACAAAAACGCGTCCCAATCGACAAACACGAATGGCAACTTGGCACCAATCATCGCACCGCAAAATGCGCCAAAGAGCAAGCCGTAGCGTTGCCAGGATTTGATCGCAATCTGAGCCTGAGTCCTGCGGCTGATCCACCAACCCGCCGCGATTGCGCAACCCATGATCAATTGATAAATCCCGTCAACGGGCATTCAAAGTCACCAACTGGGGCGATGCTTCGGCCACTGCAACGGTGTTTCTTTGCGGCTTTGAACCATCATGCAGCGGCGGCAGTGGCACGTGGCCCTCGCGGTACAACACGTTGTATGCCGAAAATGGAATCAGATGACCGCTGGGCAACAAATGATGGACGCAGGACTTCATCAATTGTCGCAAATCAAAGTTGTACGGGTCCATAAAGGAAGTGACGGTGATTCGCAACAAATCCGCCTGGGAAAGACTTTCCGAGGCGGCGGCCTTGAAGAAATTCATCGCGGCATCACGTAGTTGGTCGTCCATCGTGTCGGAATCAACGCCCGTAGATCGCGACATCGGCGATAAACAATCTCCATCGCCACAGGATGCGCGGGCAACATAGCGTTGAATCAACGCATGTGCCCGCTGGCGAGTAAACACGATCCCGTTGGCCAGCAGATCCATGTTTCCGGCCAAATCGATGAACCGGTTCAGCGGCGTCGCGCGTCGATTGCCGCTGGAATCAAAATCGCGAAACGCGTAAGCCAACACGTGACCGTTGGGATGGGCACAGGGAAGCGGCAAAAAGTCGTCCGGCGAGAACACCTCCGGCACCTGCTGACCCACCGCATCGACAACATCAGGAAAAGTAATCCGTCGTTCCAATTCGTCCGGCAAGAAATAGCGTCCTGAAAAAACCGAGGGTTGAAAACTAACCCCGGTCACATGATCCCGTTCGAGCCCCAAACGCACGACCTCGCCAGCTTGATCCAAATTGACATCGGTTTGTAACGTCGTCACCAGCGTCGTCTTGATGCCGGCAGCCGACAATCGTTCGAGTGCCCGAAACTTCGTTTCGCAAAGAGATGCGCCACGAAGCAAACGATGATCTTGGTCACGAAACCCATCGAATTGAAAATACACTTCGACACGATCATTCAATTCCGCCACCGCATCCAACAAACGATCGTCGGTTGCAAGCTTTATTCCGTTCGTGTTGATCATCACCACATCGATCGGCTGGCCATGGGCGTAACGCAAAATGTCGATGAAGTCCGGGTGGATCGTTGGTTCGCCACCGGATAACTGCAGGACTTCGGGCTTGCCCTCGCGCCGGACAAGTTGATCGATCGCAAAGCGACATGATTCCAGTGGCACGTGGCTGCCGCCGGGCGCGCTGGCGGCAAAGCACATCGGGCACGTCAAATTGCAGTTGGCGGTGATTTCCAACAACGCGATGCAGGTGTGTTGTTCATGTTCATCACACAATCCACAGTCGTAGGGGCAACCTCGTTTTGGCTGGACCCCGAACTGAAGCGGCAACTTTCCCGGCGTCGCGTATTCATTTCGATCAAAGCGACGAACGTCCGAACAAACGAAGTCCTCACGCACGCCGTGGATCGGACAAGTTTTGCGAAAATAAACGCGACCGTCCCGTTCGATCACCTTTGCCGGCACGACAAAGTCGGCGTGAGCATCGCTGCCGGGTCGCTGCCGAGAATCAGCGTTTTGCAAACAATCGGGACACAAACTCTGGGTCATGCCAAGAAACGAGTGTTTTCGAAGTGCCAGTGGCATTGAGTGGGTTCCTATTTTCGCCAGAGCAAGAACAGCGTCCCGATGCCGACAAAGCCGGCAAAAATCAGAGCGCCGCCGCTGATCATGCTTTCATTAAAACGCCCGGCACCGCCGATCTCACCAGCCAGGACACCAAAACAAATCGCGACACATGCCGCGAAGAACGCCACACCGCTTGCGACCAGTGCCACCACGACACCGGCGGCCGATCCCAAAAACAGAACGGACTTTTCGACACGTGAAATTTCAATACCACGGTTCCGACGGTTCAGCACAATCATTGCAGTGCGAATTAAGGCGGGAGCGCTAACGATGGCCACGGTGATGGCCAGCCCCGGCGCGGCGATCCAAAGCACGCCCACGACCAATAGGATGCCTGCCAACAAAACCCAGGTGAACTGGTTGGCGACAGCCAGGTCTTGCACCGGAGCCGGTGGGCGGTACGGATACATGCCCGCCGGCAGTCCCGTCTGTTCGGGAACTTCGGCCAGCGAAGCGGTGTAGGGATTGACGGGATTCGCGTTCGTACCGCCCGTGGCACCCGCCGTCGAACCGCTGGTATCAACCGTCGCGGGCCTCCCGTTCGTTGTATCGGCCTGGCATAACCAGCACGGTACGCCAACAGGCGTGATCGCATCGCAACGTGGGCACCATACTTGGTCGCTCATCAGCGCGGCTCCAGCAAGCGGCGGGCGTAATCGTCGGCAACGTTTCGGCAGCGACGCACGAGTTGACCAAGCATGATCCCGGCCGCTCCGATCGCGATCGCGGCAATAGCCTGGGACGTCGAATCCGTCGCAGCAGGCTCGACCAACGTTCCCAAGCGCGAGCCAAGGTATGCCAAACAGCCAAGCGACAGGTAAGCGGCCATGCATAAGAAGGTCGTGTAGCGGACCAGCACCAGATCCAAGCGTAATGCCGCCATCACCAAAATCAGGCAGTAAGCCAAATTGAGCATGCTGGATTGGCCACCGGCGACGGCCAACACAGACGCCAGCAGCAGGGTATCCAGGGTGACGGTCGCGTAGGCCGTCCAGGGCGGAAATTTCCGCTGCTTCAAAAACAAATCCACCAGCAATGCGAGCATCAGCCAAGTCGCAACGATCAACGTAATCGCCAGATGGTATCCTCGCGGACTGGGCATGACGCCGGCGTAGGTGGTACCCCGTAAATAATGATCCACCAAATGGATAACAAAAAACGCCAACACGCTGGCGATCCGCAGATAATTCGAGCGGTATTCTGCATCGAGGCGTTGCCAACTTTGTGCCGCCAGCCAGGCCACGGCCGGCTCGGCCACTGCGGATGCCGTTCCTGGCTTCTCCGACCCGGGTGTCTCAGAGGTGGTCGCAGGCGCCTGGGCGTGGTTTGCTCGTTCCATGCCGGGCAATTTAGCGAATCGAGCCCCAAGAGGAGTATCCGAGTCTGCGTGCCCCTAGCTCGCAAGGGCTCGGATGGTGCCACGGGCTCGCATGGTGCCACGGACCATGCGGTTCTAGCGGGCTGTTGATTTAGTGCCGGTTGATCGTGGCCCGAAAATTTTGTCCGATTTTCTGCGGGCGATCGCGTTGGGAGCGGCTGTGGTCGCCTGCGGGCACTCTCGAGCCGTGGTCA
>JBCCRW010000227.1:0-9592 GCA_039201055.1 Planctomycetota bacterium
GCTGGCACGCGATGGCGGCCCGAGTTCTGGACGGCGAAGCGATCGACCACGACGAAGCCCTGGCGATCCTTGGCAGCGACGACGATGAATTGATGGACGTGCTTGCGGCCGGCTACAAAATTCGCAAGCGGCATTTCGACGTGGTCGATCGTTTCGCCGTCCAGAACTCGGGCCGCCATCGCGTGCCAGCGAGATGGATGGTTGGCCGAGGGGGATTCAGCATGGACCGTGTCGGTGGCGGACGATGCGGACATAGAGCAACCGAGGTCGGGATCGGGAACAGAGTTCAGTGACGATTCAGTGGCAGCGGTCCTTGGACCGCCGCGGGCGGTATCTTAGCGTGGCGGAGTGGAAAACGGCGACCCGGTGAAAATCACGCTCAAGAACGGAACCCTCATGGAATTCATCATCACGGCGCTGGGCCCCGACCATCGAGGTCTGGCGGACCCCATCATCCACGACGTGACCGAGCGTGGTGGTCGAATCGCGGAAATCCAAATGGACGATCATGACCAAGAACAACTGTTCGCGATGCTGTGCCGAGTCGACTTGGATGCCCATCACGATCAAGCGTTACGCGCGGCGATGGCCGAAGTGGCGGCGAAAACGGGATTGGCGGTGCGGGTCTGGAGCCCGCCGATCCAGAGCCCGCCGATTCAGGGTTCCGCGTCCGGCACAAAATCGGTCGACCGCACCGCGCGGATCGCAATCGCGGGAACGTTTTTGGAACACACGCCGCGCTCGGTTTTGGATGCGGTGAAGTCGGGGCGGATCAACGGCGAAGTCGTCGTGATGCTTTCGAATCGCCGCCGGCTCACGTCGCTTGCCAATGAATTTAACCTGCCCTTTGAGTGCATCGGCGACGATGACGGAATGGCCGATGATCTGGCGATGGTCCGGTTGATGGACCAGTACCAGGTCGACTATTTGATTTTGGCGCGGTACATGCGGATTTTGCCCGCGTCGACGTGCTGGCAATTCGCTGGTGGGCGAATCATCAACTTGCATCATGGCTTACTGCCGGGCTTCCCGGGATTTCGCCCCTACCATGACGCTTACGCGGCACGCATGTTGACCTTCGGCGCGACGTGCCATTTCATCATTCCCGAATTGGACGCGGGTAACCAAACCATCAACCAGCGTACCTTTTCGGTGCTGCCGGGAACGCCTTTGGAGCAGATCATCGCGACGGGCCAACGGGAGAATGAACCGGAGTGTTTGGTCGAGGGTGTTCGGCGGGTGTGTGCGGGGGAGGTGCGATTGCATTTCCATCGGGTCATCGCGACGGGTCCCGGTGCGTGACGGGTCCCGGTGCGTGACGGGCCCCAGTGCGTGATGGGCCCCCGTGCGTGACGGGCCTGACTGCGTCGTCCCGCGGTTGTTGGTTGGTTATTGTGCGCCGCTTTTCTCCTCGGCGGCGCTGGGCTTCAGATATTTTGGTAGCAACCGCATCGCGTCGACGGTTTGGCCGGCGGCCAGCCCGATTTGACCCAGGCGGCAGACGCCGTCGGCGGCAAGTAAGTCGGCAGCAAGCAGGTCGGCGGGCGAAACGATGTCGCGGAAACGTTCGCGAAAGTTCTTTTCCAAGTTGGGGTGATTCGCGTTGGCGGCGGTTTTCAGGTCGGTCACTAGAATCGACGGTGTTTCAACGGTGTCCAGCCAAGGAGCCAAATCGCCGGCGGGCAGAACGGATGATTTGTTAAGCCGGTTCCACGCGGCGGTACGCGTCGGTGCGGTTTCGCGCTCGGTTGTATCCGGCGTTGGCGTCACGCCCTTTGCCGCGGCGTCCAAATCGGCGGCTCGGAAATGTGCGACGTAAAGCTGTTGGCGATACGCGTTGAGCACGACGGTGACATCGTGGGCGGCATCGATGGACGCGGCGATGGCGGCCAGCGAATCGACGGGCACCACCGGCCGGTTCCAAGCGTAGGCCAGCGATTTGGCGGTGGTCACGGCAATGCGAATGCCGGTGAATGATCCGGGGCCGACAGCGACGGCAATGACGCCCGGTCGGTTCGGGGAATCAGCTGTCGATTCGTTTTCGCGTGCCGGCCGTGTCCCACGTATCAGTCGATCCAGCAGCGGTGCGAGCGTCGCGGCGGCCCGCGGAGAATCCGGCAAGGCGTCGGCCGTTTGCCGCGAACCGTCTTGCCACAACGCCACGGTGCCACCACGCAGGCTGGTTTCCAGCCCCAAAATCAGGGCCGAGGGTTGTTGCGTGGATGGGTTGGTGGAAACTTCCGAGGTCCGAGATACTTCCGAGGGCTGGGAAACTTCCGAGGGCGGGGGCCGATTCGTCATGTCGGGATTGTGGGTGGTTTTGAAAGTCCGATACAATGGCGGGTTTCGAAAAGGCGAAGACGATGGTTGGATCGTGCCGCCACACCGTTTGTTTTGAGACCGATTGAGTGAAGCGGGCCATCATTAGCGACATCCATGGAAACCTGGAAGCCCTCGAAGCGGTGCTGACGGATGTCCGTGAATCGGGCGCTGACGAAATCTTTTGTTTGGGTGACATCATCGGCTACGGCCCCAATCCGTGCGAATGCCTGGACCGGGTCATCAATCGCTGCCGGGTGACGATTCTGGGAAACCACGACCAGGCCGCACTGTTCGACCCCGATGGTTTCAATCCGATGGCTTTGGACGCGATTTTTTGGACTCGCGATCAGTTGGACAATGGGCCGGGTTCGTCGAGTCAAAAGAATCGACGCTGGGATTTTTTGGGCGAATTGCCTCGCCAGCACAACGAAGACACTTTCAAATTCGTGCACGGCAGTCCTCGCGATCCGACTAATGAATACGTGTTCCCGGAATACATCTACGATCACAAGAAGATGGAAATCCTGTTTGGTAAGGTCACGCAGTATTGCTTTCAGGGGCATACTCACCTGCCCGGTGTATTCACCACCGATTGCGAATTCACGCCGCAGGATGAAATCGAGGGACCGGTGCCGCTGGGCCCAAGCAAGTTAATGATCAACGTGGGCAGCGTCGGGCAACCGCGTGATTCCGACAATCGAGCGTGCTATGTGATCGTCGACACCGAAGCATCCAGCGTTCACTTTCGCCGGGTGGAATATGATTTTGAAACCACGGCGAAAAAAATTTACGACATTCCTGATCTGGACAACGGGCTGGGCGACCGGCTCCGCATCGGCCAATGACCGGCAAGACCGCGATCGTTAGCGACATTCATGGCAACCAGGCCGCCTTGGCAGCGGTGCTGGAGGATATCGACACTGTCGGCGTCGATCGCATTGTCTGCCTGGGCGACATTGTCGGTTACGGTCCGCACCCACGCGAATGCTTGGACCGCGCGATGGAGTTTGAATTTTGTGTGCTGGGCAATCATGACAGCAGCGCGTTATTCGATCCGGGAGGATTCAATCGCAGCGCCGAAAAGGCAATCTTTTGGACTCGCCAAAGACTGGAAAACGGCGAATCTCCCGAGGCGGCGCGGCGGCGAATGGATTACTTGTGCAAAATGCCGCGGATGGTCCAGGAAGACGACGTGATGTTCGTGCATGGCAGTCCCCGGGGCCCGACCAACGAATACGTGTTTCCCGAGGACACCCAAAACAGCAAGAAGATGACCAAGCTGTTTTCACTGGTCAAACGACTGTGTTTTCAAGGGCATACGCATGTCCCCGGCGTCTTCACCAACGACCTGCGATTCATTCGGCCCGATGACATCCCCGACGGCTTTGATCCGCGCGAGGCCTCCAGCATCGGTGGCGCGGAATTGCACTGCATGATCAACGTCGGCAGCGTCGGCCAGCCGCGGGACGGGGATGCCCGCAGCTGTTACGTGATTTTGGACGATGGGCGAATTCATTTTCGCCGGGTGCAATACGACATCGAAGAAACGGTTCGTGCCGTGGAGGCCGAAGCGGAGCTGGACAACATGCTGGGTTATCGGCTCCGCGAGGGCCGCTAGCAAACGGCGGAAAAGTCTCTGGCGTAGTGGACGAGGCGAATACTTCAGCCAGCGGGATCACCGTGGAAGCCACGGTGATCGGCCGGCCGAGCCATTTATTCGATCACCTACAGCAATTGCCGTGGCGGGTTGGTGACCGCCGCGGGCAGACCTTCGGCGGCACGGACGCCTTGATTCAGCATGCGGTCAGCGTCGACGGGGCCGAACTTCTCGCACAGCCACAAATACATGGCGTGAACCAGGATCCGGAAGTGATCCACCGTCCCGACGGGTCGAAACGCATCGGGCTGGGGGTCGGCGGCCCAATCGGTTAACGGCCCGACGACACGACCGGCGAGTGCTTGGACGTCCGAGCACTTTGTCCATTCGTCCAGGAAGCTTTGATGGCTGTTGTCGCCGCGGTGCCGCAGTGATGAAACGACTGATTCGACCAGCGTTCCGAACACATCGGCCAGTCCCTCGCGGCGGGTGGCGGCGAGTCCCGCGGCCGAACCGGTTCGCTTGGAAGCGGCACCGGCGGCTTGGCTGCGGAGCGGATCGGGACCGATTTCGTCAGCCGACTTGGTCCGCAGCGTCATGATGTTGCCAAGTACCTTGGACAAGTTGGCCTCGGCCGAATCGAGTCGATCGCGTAAACGATCGATCAATTGATTGAATCGGAGATTTTCGACTTCACCGAATTCGTTATCCAGCGTGCGGATGGCGGTTTGGATTGCCGCCGGGGTCGCGTTGCCATTCATCGCCTTGAAGACGATCCGACGCCGCAGCGACCGCTCTTGATCATTAACGGGCATGTGATTGTTCTCGTTGAGGGTTGCGGATGGCGATTACTGGTGAAGTTGAGCTTGGAACTCGGGATACCCGACTTCGTGGTGCTCGGAATAATCCAAGCCACGTTGTTCATCCATGCTGCTACAACGCAGATCGACAATCACCGAGATGGTCTTGAAGGTCAAGTAAGCGGTCGGGAAAGCCCACAGGAACGCGGCCGAGACGCCGATCACCTGGGTTTCGATGCGTGCCATGTTGAACATGTCGCCTTCGTAAAAGATGCCCGCCGCCAGCGTGCCCCAAACACCGCAGATACCATGGACGGCGATCGCACCGACCGCATCGTCAATCTGCATCGGTTCGGTCAAGGTCATCGCGACCACGCACACGCAACCGGCGATCAAACCGACCACCACCGCCATCATCGGGTCCATCGTCGAACAGCCGGCGGTGATACCCACCAAACCCGCCAAACCACCGTTGACCGTTTGCGTCATCAACAGCTTGCCGCCCAAGATGACTCGTGTCAGCACAAAACCGACCACTCCGGCGGCTCCGGCCAAGTGGGTGTTCAAGCAAATTTTTCCGATCGAACTGTTGGCTTCCAGCGTCGAACCGCCGTTGAAGCCGAACCAACCCAGCCACAGGATCAAGCCGCCAAAGGCAACCAGCGGCAAGTTGTGGCCGCCGATTTCACGCACCTCACCATCGCTACCATACTTACCCAAACGCGGGCCCAGCACCATCACGCCAGCCAGTGCACACCAGCCGCCGATCGAGTGCACGACGGTGCTGCCGGCAAAGTCGACAAAGCCACGCTGTGCCAACCAACCGTTTTCGTTCCACACCCACGAACCATAAACTGGATAGATGAATCCCGTGATGATCATGGCCGCGAACAAATACGGCACGAAGCGAATTCGCTCGGCCAAGGCGCCCGAGACAATCGTCGCTGCCGTGGCAGCGAACATCATTTGAAAGAACAAAATCGCAAATTCGGAATTTTCGGCAAAACGCATCGCGAAACTATCGGTTCCGAACCAACCGCTTTTGTTCACGCCGAACATCAGACCGTAGCCGGCCAGCCAAAACACCACCGCGCCGAAGCACATGTCGGTGTAATTCTTCATGATCACGTTGATCGAATTCTTGGAGCGAACCATGCCACTTTCGAGCATGGCAAATCCGGCTTGCATAAAAAAGACCAGCGCCGCGGCGACCACGATCCACATCGTGTCGAGGTTGGATTGAAGTGTTTCAGGAGACATCGTGCGGGGGGAGGTTGAAGGTGGGTGGAAAGGGCGGGAACAAAAAAGAAAACACGGGTTAACAGGGAACGGTTGGGTCGATGGCCGATCCACACAGCACGCGATCCAAGTCGGGTACCGCGATCGGGCCATCGTCACTCAGGAAGGCGCCGTGCAACCACTGCGAGGCGATTTTGCAATCACCCTGGCGTCCACTGGAGTTGATTTGTCGGCGGAAACGCATCTGTCCATCGGTCAAACAGGCGACGCTGCGACCCTCGGGCGTGCGTAAGATCAGCATCCTAAAGCCGGTGTTGAGTTGTTGTCGGGAATTGTCGCCACACGTGGCCAACGCGGCCGCACGGATGTCAGCATCACGGGGCATCCCCAAGCGTTGGCCCAGCCATAGGACGGGTACCGGGTTGCCGCCAAACAGCGTGACCCCAACCAAATCGGGGTCACCGCTGGCCAGCGGCCAGATTTTCTGCGGCACACCGACCGACAAGACACACGCCATCGGAAGCGCCAAGGACGTCGTCAATCCGGATCGTTGAACTTCGGCGGGTGAAAAAATGAGCAACCCGCGGCCGCCGCGAATCGCCGGAGATTTCGGTACAAACGAATCTTGCGGAAGCGTCTCCAAATCGTCCCGCGGAAGCATATCAGCAGCTTGCACCGGATCATGGGTTGTGCCTGACTGTCGACCCAGTCGCTGCGTTTCGATGATCGAACGCACGACACGTTGATCACCATCGCCATCAACCACCCAGCGAGCCATGGGCAAATCGAACGTCGCGGACACCCAATCGGGAATCGCATGACAGGACGATGGGTTTAGGCCGATCGGTCGACTGGCCGAGTCCACGAACAATCCAATTGGATCACGGTCCTGTTGGCGGACCAGTTCGTTGGAGATGACCGGCCGCCGGTCAACCACCACCAACAGCCGCGAATCGGGATGACTTTGATCCGGACCGCTATTTGCACCCGAGTCGCGTTGCAGGATCCAGTGCAGATCCAGGGCCGCGATGGGGCCGGCGGGGGTCCGCACGACGCTGGTACCCGGTTGGTCCTGGTGCAGTGTCGAGGCGGGTGATCCATCGTGGACGTTGACCAAACGGCGGGCGTTGATCGCCAGTGCAAAAGGAGCCAAATCCAGGGCGATGATCTTGCCGGCGGTTTGGCGATTGCCGGCAACATGCAATGCATCCGCATTCGCCGCCGCTGCGCCTGCTACCGACGATGCTCCTGCTACCGACGCTGCGCCTGCGACCGACGATGCACGTGCAGCCAGCGGTACGCGGGGCACCGATGGGATTTCGCTTGTGGAAGAGGGTGGGCTTTGCATCGTCTTGGTGTGGTTCTTAAACGTGTGGTGTGGTTCTTAGAAGTGTGGTGTGGTGTGGTTCTTGGAAGTTTGGTGTGGATCGTGACAGGGAGTTTGCTCAAGCCATTTGTGGAACCGCGGCCTTTGCCGAATCGGCCAGGCGGCCGGCGATTTCCAGCAATTGGTCGTCGCGGAACGGCTTGACCAGGTATTCGGTCGCACCGGCTTCCATGGCCCGCTTGCGGTGCTTGTCTCCGGCGCGACTGGTCACCATCACCACGGGGATGTCCCGCATGCGGTCGCTGCCGCGAAGGTTGGCAAGCAATTCCAATCCATCCATACGTGGCATTTCCATATCCAGCAGGATGATGTTGGGAAGTCCCGCGTCGCCGTGCAGTTGTTCCAGTGCATCGACACCGTCTTTGGCCAATGCCACCGTCCAACCGCCCGAACGCATCACGCTGGACGTAATTCGACGGACCGAAACGCTGTCGTCGACAATCATGACGTGTCGTTTGCCGCGGGATGCCGTTGCGACCTGGGTCGGCATTGATGAACTCCAATCGCTGGGCGTGTCGCGAATGAGGCCAACCAGATCGGCGGGGTCCAAAATTGGGATGACCGAACCGTCGCCACGGATGGTCGAACCGATCAAGCCGTGTACGGATTTGAGGTGGTCGCCGAGTGATTTTACGACGATGTCTTGACCGCCTTCGATGGCTTCGACGGTGACCGCCGCGCGTCGGTCACCGGATTCAATGGTCAGCAGCGGCAGGGGTTTTTTGAAGTCCGATGCCGGTCCGAGGGCGAGTTGTTCGGCCATGTCGGCCAAACGAGTCGTTCGACCGTCGATGTCGATGATACGATCATTGCCCAGCCGACTGACGGCACCGGGGTCCAGTCGCGAAATCTTGCTGATCGCCTGCATCGGAATCGCGAATGAAGCGCCCCCGGTGGACACAATCAGGGCTCGTGTCACGGCCAGCGTGGTCGGCAGAATGATCAAGAACTTGGCACCACGACCGGCGACGCTGTCCACACGGATGGTGCCACCCAAACGCGAAACCGTTTCGCGAACCACGTCCATGCCGACGCCTCGGCCGGAAACATCGGTGACTTCGCTGGCCGTCGAGAAGCCCGGCGCAAAGATCAGCATTTGCAGTTCTTCGGTCGGGATCATTTGATCCGGCGAAATCAAGCCGCGACTGATTGCCTTTTCGCGAATCTTTTCGATGTCCAAACCACGACCGTCGTCTTCCACACGCAGGGTCAATTGGGTGCCTTGGTTGACCGCTTCGATGGTCAAGTTGGCTTGCGGTTCCTTGCCCGCCGCAATGCGCTCGTCCGGAGTTTCGATGCCGTGGTCGACGGCGTTTCGGATCAAGTGCAGCAGCGGATCAGCGATTTCTTCCAAAACCGTTTTGTCCAGTTCGGTGTGATCACCGCGGACGACAAAGTGGACCGACTTATTGCACTGCGATGCCGTGCTGCGGGCAATGCGGCCGAGTCGTGGTGCCAGCGAGCGCAAGGGCACCATCCGAATTTGCATCAAGCGATCTTGGGCGTCACGGGTGAGCCGTTGCCAACGACCCAGCAGGGCGTCGAAATCACCCGACAGGGCGCGGCATTCGCTCGCGATCGATCCGACGTCGCTGGTGGCTTCGGCCAGGGTTCGTGCGAGCAAATGGAATTCGGTGTACCGGTCGAATTCGAGTTCATCAAAGTGCTCGCCCTGCCCGTTTGCGGTCGACGATTCCTGAGCCGCTCCACCGGCCATCCGCGAAAACGGAGACTGAAAGGTGCCCAAGGACGAATCACCGCCACCGCGAAGGGCATCGACGCTGTACTGCGTTTCGACATCGTGGGTGACACCACGCAAACGCGACAGCGCGGTTTGCAAATCTTCGATCTGGGTCGAAAAGCCGTTCAACCGTTGGGCAAATGCTGAACGGTTGATGATCATTTCCCCGACCAAACGGGTCATGTCGTCCAAACGCCACAGGGGCACGCGAATGTGCGTTTCGGCGGCCGGCTTGGGCGTCACGGCATTCGCGGCGTCCGGCTTTTGGGCTGCCGTCTTCGAAGCAGCAGGCTTGGCCGCCGGGGCTTGTGTTTCGGGCGTTGCGATTTCTGCCTGGCTGGTGGTTTCGGCCTGATTTGTGGTTTCGGCCACACCACTTGTTTCACCGGAGACCGTGACCGATTCGCCGCTTTGGATCGCAGCCATCGCGGCTTCGGCGGCGGCCAGGTCGTCACCGGAAGACAGGGCTTCGTCATCAAAACCCAAATCGCCTTCGGCAAAACCCA
>JBCCRW010000228.1:0-9562 GCA_039201055.1 Planctomycetota bacterium
CCTCGTTTTCTTGCGCGATGTCTCGTCGCTTCACAATTGGCCAGCAAAAGGGGATGATGCCGCCTTGCAATTTTCTAACGTCGAGGCTCAAGCAGGAATCACCGGATTGATGGCGACCCTATTTTCAGCGTTTTCGCTGGCGTTTTTCCCTGCCGAGGTCGCTTCGATGCTGGCCATCGTGCCCGCGGATGGACTGGCTGACGCCGCCGCCTCGGCCGTCGGTAACGCTGCCGACGGCGACTCGGCAAGTTCGTCGGATTATGTCCTGCTTCTTATCTATCTGGTCGTCGCGATCGGCTTTTCATTTTATTGCTCGGTGGCCGAGGCGACCCTGTTGTCCATTTCGCCGTCGTTCATCGCCACGCTGGGAAGACGTCGCCGCGATGGTTCGCTCGGCGATGCGGAGACGCCCGAATCCGAACTCGATCCCAATGCTGTCGCCGCCAGCCGAAAATTGGCGGCACTGAAGGACAACGTTGATCGACCGCTCGCCGCAATCCTCAGTTTGAACACGATCGCTCATACCATCGGCGCCGCGGGGGTCGGTGCCCAAGCGGCCGCGATTTGGGGCAGCAAGGCCGTCGGGATCGCCAGCGCGCTGATGACGCTGGCCATCCTGGTGCTTAGCGAAATCATTCCCAAGACCATCGGTGCGTTGTATTGGCGAAGACTGGCCAGCGGTGTGGGGACCACAATTCGGTGGCTGATCTTTGTGCTCTTTCCCTTGGTCTGGCTTAGCGAGTTGCTGACCAAACTGCTTTCCGGCGGTCACGAAAGCGAAGTCGTCACCGAAGAAGAGTTTTCGGCGATGGCCGACCTGGGCCTGAAACATGGCTTACTTGCCAAAGAGCAAAGCCAATTGCTTTCCAACATGATGCGAATGCGGGAAATCACGGTCGCGTCGATCCGCACGCCTCGGCCGGTTTTGATCGCGATGCCCGAAGATTGGACCGTCGATGAAGTGCTGCAAAAGCATCAATCGATTCCCGTGTCACGAATCCCGATTCATCGTGAAACCGTGGATCAGATCACCGGCATGGTGCTGCGGAGCGATATCTTGTGGGCCAAGGTTCGTGGTGAGGGCGATCGGACATTGGCGGATCTGAAACGCGATGTCATTTCGGTCCACGAGAACATGGAGATGCTGACCCTGCTGAAAACCTTTATGGACAAAAACAGTCACTTGGCCATCGTCGTGGACGAATATGGTGGCACCGATGGTGTCGTCACGCTCGAAGACTTGATCGAGACGCTGTTTGGTATCGAAATTGTCGACGAGCACGACACCGCCGAAGACTTACAAGTGAAGGCTCAGGAAGCGTGGAAACGACGCGCGGAGAAAATTGGCTTGGTGAGTTCCGAGACCCATTAGCCGGCCAAGACCCCGTTAGCCGACCAAGACCCAATTAGCCGACCAAGACCCAATTAGCCGACCAAGACGTTGTCGCCCGATGCCGACGCGGCCAATCCGGGGAAGACATCCGCGGCCGCCTCGCGGAGAAACGATAATTCAGATTCTTGTTCGTTTCGCAGATATTCCAGGTCCAGTGTGACCGGTTCGTTTCGAATTTTGGTCAGCCCGACGCGTTCGAATAGATACGCTCGGGGCGTGGGATGACACAGCATCGCGGGTTTGCCCGCCGCCAATGTCGCAACACAAGCGTGGACGCGATCGGACAAGGTCAGGTCCGTTCCCGCGTAGATCGAAAAGTAGGTGAACGGTTCGTCCGAGGCGATCGCGCCGGGCTGGCGATAAACCTTCCAGGTGACGTGCGGATTGAAGCGATGTTCGGGTCGCATCACGATCCAGCGGTCTAATTTTTCAGGCAGGCGTCGCCAATCCAAACGCGCTCCCAGATAGCATTGCCACTGACCGGCCGCCGCAAATTTCTTAAGGACGCCGGGTTGCTTCAGCGCCCAGTGTCGATCGAGTGCCTCGAAGGCTTGGTCGGCACCCGAAGTCACCGAATCATTGAGTGGTACGTCGGAAACTTGAATATTGGGTTCGGGATACTGGTCGAAATTGACAGTGATGTAGGGATCAATCGTCAGCGGCACGGGCTGGTACGCGCGTGGCCAAAAGAACGCACTGTCGATACCGCTGTAGTGTCGTTGGCAAATACCTTGCGTATGTTCAAAGGTGCGTGCGTCGCGAGTCGACAAAATGTCCGGCGGATAATCGGTCAAAAATTGTTGTGCGGATGAAATTTCTTCGTCGGTGTAGCGAAAGAAGCCCGCCGACAGCAAAACGATTTTGACACCGCGTGCCTTGAGGGCCTTGAAGGTGGGTTCCCAGATGGCGCGGAAGGATGTCGTCAGCATCGGACCCTGGAGAACGACATAGTCCACATCCAGATACTGCAGCAACTTGATGTCTTTGTCGGGATTCCCGCGATGCTTTTTGTGAAAGGTGCGGTAGGCGGGCTGGTCCTGGATTTCGCGGACGTCGCCACCGAATGTGTTTTCAATGATCCATTTTCCGCCCACATTGAAAAACGCATTCCCAATGTTTTGGCCCCAAAAACCGTAAACCAGGGCACCGCGGGGAGTCGAAGCAGACATATCGAACTGAAGAAAAGGAAGCGGATCGGGATCGTGTTCCCGTCAAAGGCCCGAGACTAGCCACGCGGGGCTGTTTGTTCAAAGCCTTCCGACGAATTCTTGTCATCTGCCTGGCTGGGTGGACGCAATGCGCCGGCAACAACGGTACGCAACTGTGTTTTTGAAAATTCGATGAACGTTTCACCCCGCTGGCCGGCTTGTCGGCACGCGTCGCGAAAGTCCGGCGGCGATTCGACCCATTTTCGGATCCAACCCATCGCGAAATCCACAAAATCGTCGGCGGATTCCACCGTGTGGCCACCCCGCCGACCGACCAACGAAGCGATACAACCCTGACGCGTCGCCAGCACGGGGATGCCGCAACCGAGTGCTTCGACAATCACGATCGGCTGAGCCTCGTTTTTGTAGCGCGTCGGCATCAGGAAAACGTCAATCGCTTCAAAAAACTTCGTCTTCTCGGTCCCATAAACCGGGCCTAGGTATTGCATCGCGTCGCCCAGTTCGCGCTGGGCGGCCGCGATCGCTTCCCGTTCGGCGGCATGATGGGCCGGCCCGGCAAGGCATAAACGCACCGGCACGTCGGCGGCAACCAACTGCCCAGTCAGCTGCAGCACCTCGGCCAGTCCCTTTTCAAACGTCAGGTTGCTCAAATGGCCCAGCACCAGCGGCCGTTCCTTCGATATCGGTGCTAATTTCCGATTGTACTCTGGTGCATCGACTAGATAGCCGTAGGGTAATTCAAAGGCTTGGGCTCGACTTTGATAACGCCGCATGCCGGTGCTCATTTCCTCGGCCAACATCAAATTGACGTCGCCGTCATCAAGCCGGTTTTGGACGCACGCCATCAACCGACTGTGGTCGTTGCTGTAGGAACAAACATGATGATGCAGCACGACCCGCCGCCGCGTCCATTTTGCCACAAGCGTGTGCAGCAGCGTTTGCCAAAGTCCCCAACCCGCATTGGGACACAGATAGACGGTGTGACCGACACGGCCCTTGCCCAACAACAACCACAGAGCCCCGGCGATCGCGTTGATGCTTTTGCGAAACGCCCAGATTCGGCCGGGCTTTTGATAGCCGTTTTCCAGAGCGAAAGAGCGGACGTCGCCAAGTTCGGCAAGGGCATCGATCACCGCGCCGGTCGCAACGGTCATTCCAGTGACCGGGCCGGGGCGGACGGCAACGGTGACCAAATCGACGCCGCCCGATGAATCCTGCTGGGATGATTCGTGCTGGGATGAATCTCGCTGCGATGAATCTCGCTCGGTCGTTTCGCGTTTAACAATCATGGGTGAAACGCAGTTACGCTTGGGCGATGGAAACGATGGAAACCGGGACAACGATCGATCAGAGGATGATTCAAGCGATCGCCTTTTCCGCAGCCTGTGTCACTCTGGGATCCGTCCAGCCGCTCATGATGCCAAGCAAAAATAGCAGCGGACCGATCATTTGATAGTCCGGGTACACCGTTGCCAGCAGCAACGCCATCATCAGGACACCGCAGGCGAGCACCTGCAATTCGGCTCGGATATCCCAATCCATCCATGTCGTTGCGGCCCAAAATGGCGACAGCATCAGGAACACAAACGCGGCCAGTCCCACCCATCCGAAACGCAGCAACATCAAAAGATAGGAATTTTCCACTGTCCAAAACTTTTCAATCGCGAGGGCTTCCTTGGGCAAATGCGGGATGTTGGGCGGGAACCCCGAAACGGCTTCCGAACCGTAGCCAAGCAACCCGGCGCGTTTCGCGGCGGTCCCATAAACATCAAAGATCCGCAACCGTGCCAGCGTGCTGCTATGTTCGATCACTTCGCCGTTAACAGTCACCAAAGTTTTGCGTTGATCACTAAAGTCGCCCGTGCGTGTCCACAGATCGCGTACCTGTTCCCGATTTTGAAAACCCCAAGTCGCGCCACCGACAACGGACAGCACCAGCACCAAGGTGAACCATCGACTGCGGGTGCAGCCGTAAGCCAGCAGCCCGCCCAGGCAAGCCAAAACGGCGCCCCGGGACAGCAAGACAAAGCCGCCGCAAGCCGCGACGCCGCCCAAGAGGTAGCGGAGCGGAAATGCAAATCGCTCGGTCAATGGCCGCAACGGGACCTCGCTGCGTCCGGATAACCCCAAGGCCAAAAGCGGCAGCATGCACATCCAGATGGCGGCAAAAAAGATGGGATGCGTCGTCGCTCCGACACTGCGCACGATGCCATAGCGGCGTGCCTTGTCGGGAACCTCAAACGACGAAACGTATTCCGTCAGCCACATCGGCAAGTTGACCCAAGTCACCACATCGATGATCCAAACGCCCAGCGAAACGAGCGCAAACGTTGCCAGTTGAAATCGGGCCTGATGCAGCGCCTCGAGCGAGCCAAATGCGTAGCGTCCGGTCGCGTAAATCAGCATCCATTCGCCGTAGGCTCGCGCCGGAACGGTCCAATCCCCCTGATGAAACAAGGCGTCCAGGATGCAATGCACCACCATCATCAAACCGACCGCCAAGTCGGGAAGCGTCAATCGGAAACGCAGGCTTCCCCCGCTGACGAGGTACAGGATCAACAGCGCGATCGCCGACAGCGTCGGAATCGGAAACGGAATCCCGAACGCTTCCAAACGCCAGTAAGCCGGCAAGGTAAAGGCGATGATCATCGACGCACCCATCGCGATCGAAGCGGGGTGGCGAATTCGCATCCATAAAAAGTTTGCCAGCACGATGGCCAGCGAGGCGAGAATCAGCCGGATCACAATGGCGTTCGAAGTTCCGTGAGTCAAATTGGGTGGTCGAAGCGTCTGGAAACCGTTTGGAGCGTTCCCGCCCAGCAATCATAATCCGGCTGGCCGTGATCCGAACGCCTTCTACATTCTTCGTGGGAATGAGGCACCCGAGATCCATCGGAACGAGTCACCCGTGAAAACCAACTTCCTGCTCGGCGGCGCCCCCAAGTGTGGCACGACCTCGCTGGCCAACTATTTGCGCGATCACCCCGGCATTTTTTTGTCGCTAAAGAAAGAGCCGTTTTTCTTTGCGACCGATTTGCCAAATCTCCGACGATCGACGCGTGTCGATACCGACGAAGCCTACGCGAATCTGTTTCGAGATGCCGGTCCGCAACACCAGGCGATCGGCGAAGCATCGACGTTGTACCTGTTTTCGGACACCGCCATCGAAAACGCGTTGGATTACAACCCCGACATGAAGTTCCTATTCATGCTGCGGCATCCGGTGCAGGTGGCACACGCGTTCCACATGCAGATGTGTTTTCATGAATACGAACCCTGTGCCTGCTTTGCCGATGCCTGGGCCGATTTGCCGCGTCGACGCCAGCATCCTGAAAGTCTGCCGGAACGGTGTTGCGAGGCCCGGATGGTTGACTACGACGAAATCGCCGCCCTGGGGACACAACTGGATCGGGCCATCGAATTGATCCCGGCGGGCCAATTGAAAGTTTGGTTGTTTGATGATTTTGTCGCCGACCCGGCATCGGTGTATCGCGATGCTTTAAAATTTCTGGGTGTGAAGGACGACGGTCGCAGCGATTTCGCGCGGGCCAATTCGGCGATGCGATCGCGTTTTCCCCTGGTGACCCGAGCGTTGCGGCACGATTGGGTGGTCGCGGCCAGCACCGTTGCCAAAAAGCATCTTCGCGGCAACGTTTATGCGATCGCGCGGACCGTCAAACACTCCTTGATGTTCCGTTCGGCGCCCCGCGAATCCTTGCCCGAAACGCTGCATCGCGAACTTCACGAACATTTTCTTAGCGAAGTCAAACTGATCGAAACACTATTGGACCGAGACCTGTCGGCATGGAAACAGTTCCCCGAATCGCCGGTCGCGGAAACGTGCGTTGCTGTCGAGACTTCGGCGACACGCTAGGGCTTTTGCACACGCCGGTTCTCCGGTGTATTGCCCTGATCGGCTTCTTGAATCTGGCGTTGGGGTCGGTTTTCCCCGGCAACGCCGAACGATGCAATGCGGCCGATGAAGCGCCTTCGGCGGCGCATACGGGTTTGCCCTACCGAGAATATTCCGCATGGTCCAGCGGTGACAAGCAATGGCGAGTGACAGATGTTCGCGCCGTGGAAAAGTTTGCGGCAGCGAAATTGCATCTTCCCAACGCTATCTGGTCGATCACGGTGGAAGATTTGCGCGGGGCCGTCGCTGCCGAAGTCACGCTGGATCGCTGGGGCGGACACCGCGGCACCATCAACAAGCGGATTCGCTTTAATCAAAACGATTGGATCACCGTGCCGGAAATCCAAGCAGTCCCCCCAGGCATTCGGGCCGAACAGTTGATGTTCCAGGACCACCCGACCGTCACGGTGCCCATCGATCACCTGCGCGAGGGCATCAATCAACTCGAGGCGAATTGCGACGAAGCGGGCGGCTTTGGCTGGGGCCAATGGGGCATGTACGCGATCAAATTACGCGTGTACTTCGATTCGGAATCCAAATCCAAGCACCGCATTGAGGGCCGAATCGTCAGCCCAGTCGCCGGATCGACCTTTGCGGATCACCCCGTCATTGAAGTGGACGCCAACGCGTCGATGGGCGTCGCGCGGATCGACGTTTTTGCATCTTACGAAGGCTTGGACGAAGACGGTGACGGACGCTTCGATGGTTTCCATTACAGCCAGTTTCAGTTGGCCGATGGGCAGCCTCCGCCGCTTCGAAATCACGTCGGCACGATGTGGGAATCGCCGTACCGCCTGCGGTGGAATACCGATTGGATGCCCGACCAGAAACCCGGGACGATTGAGTTGGTGGCGCGGATCCAGGACAGCCGTGGGTATTGGCGAATCACGCCCATCGTCAAGCGCTTGTCGCTCAAGCGGCCGAAGCATTCGATCCGTTGTGTTCACGCTCGCAACGTTCCAGAGGATTTTTCGGTCCGTGTCGGCGAAACCAAATCGTGTGACTTGAACGTTCCAGTGCCACCGCCGGGGATGTCGTTCACGGACGCTCGTTTGCACCTGAGGACTTGGCATGGTTGGGATGACCATCACGAACCCTTGCGGTTGAATGAGTTCGAGTTTCCGATTCGTGGCAAGAACCACTTTTACGACGAGGATTGGCACCCGATACCACCCACGAAAATCGTTGTCGGGAACAATGCCTTTACGATGCATTCAAGGACGGAACATCACATGCTGGAGGTCCTGTGGCCGGGACCTTCGTTGTTATTACGCTACGAACGCGAGGGTGATGCTTCGGCAAAATCACCGGATTTGAACGAATCGAGTTTGAATGAATTACCGCCGGATGAATCCCTTCAATCGATTTCCGTTCGCGATGCGCGGTACGAAGGACGCCCGCACCATGTCATTGGCACCGCTTACGGAGAATTTTGGTTGGATTTAAACGCGGGTGGTTTTTCGCGTTTGATTGATGCCGAGGGCAAAGATTGGATTTCGTTTCGCAAATCACCCTGGGGCGAATATCCGGCGGCTGCCGCGTCGTCGTTTCGCGGCTTGCCCAATTTGGTCCACGGCGGCCGGCAATCCGGCTTTGGGCATCCGGGATGGGATCGGGCCGAAACGCGGCGAACGTCCCCAGCGCATTGGCAGTCTCGGTCGGTCACAACCGACGGAGAAGCCGAATGGGTGATCGATTATGAATTTGGGAACGAATGCTTGAACATTCACGTCACCCCGCCATCGCCACAGGCTCGCTATTGGTTCTTGTACGAAGGGCCGATCGCGGGTCGCTGGAAACCTGATTCGCAATCGATCGTGACAAACGTGTCGCCAGTGGGTGCGCGGTCCGACGCGATTTCATCGTCGAACACATTGTCATCGTCGAACAAACTCGTGCCGGCGGATTATCAGAGTGGCAAACCCGATGCGGGGCTATTCCGATGGGCCCATTTTCGCGACGATGAATCACCTCACAAACTTGCAATCACGCATGAAAACGCAGATGCCTGGATGGATCAGGGTTCATTTCTGGGTAACACGACGGACGGCTTGGCGGCACCCGATGGCATGGTTGTCTTTGGGTTTGGACGGGGCATCGGCGGCATCCAGCCGCTGTTGCGTGGTTCCAACACGTTCACAGTCGCTCTCTTGCCGCGGTCTAAATACGGCACACATTCGCATTCGGCTACAGGAGATTCTCGGTGACATTGCATCCGCAAGCACAGGCATTTGTCGATTCGATTCGGGAAAATCCGCCGAAGTCGTGGTCCGAAATGACGCCGGAGGAAGGCCGCGCGATCTACCTTTCGTTTCGCGAATTTGTTGGCCCATCACCCGACATCGCGCACGTTCACGACGCAAAGATTGGAGGCGTGGAATGTCGTGTTTATGATCCGAAAGGTCCGGATCGACGCCCGATCGCGTACTTTCATGGCGGCGGCTGGGTGCTCGGGTGCATCGATACGCATGATGCCTTGTGCCGGAATTTGGCGACCGGTTCGGGACGCCCACTGGTCTCGGTCAACTATCGTCGCGCACCGGAACATCGGTATCCCGCGGCGCTGGATGACTGTTTTGCTGTTTGCGAAGCGATTTGCAGTGATACGAGCATCGCCGCTTTTGCGACCCCCATCCAAGCCGGTTGCGTGACGGTGGTCGGCGACAGCGCCGGCGGCAATTTGGCAGCGGCGGTTGCCATCAAGGGGCTTGAATCAGAAGCGCTTTCCATCGATCAACAGATTCTGATTTATCCCGTCATCGATGCGGATACGGACACGGATTCCTATCAAGCGTTCGCGGACGGTTATGGATTGACGGCCGCCGCGATGCGTTGGTTTTGGCAACAATACCTGGGCGAACAATCGCCCACGCCGCTGGCATCACCGGCTCATTGCCAAAATCTCGAACGGCTTCCCGCGGCGTTGATCGTCACGGCGGAATACGATGTTCTGCGTGACGAGGCCGAGATTTATGCTCGGCGGTTATCCGACAGCGGCGTCGCCGTGGACCTGGTTCGCTATCCCGGAATGCTGCACGCGTTTGTGCACCTGGCGGGACTTTTTGACGAAGGCAAACGGGCGACGGC
>JBCCRW010000229.1:0-9533 GCA_039201055.1 Planctomycetota bacterium
GGGGACAGCCGATCCGGGTCCAAGCCCTGTTCCCGCAAAAATTCGTCCGCTTCGGGGCCCAAGCCGCCCGCCTGGCGCCTCGCCGGATCACTGTTGCCGGCCGGATCACCGCTGGCATCCCAGGAACGACGATATTGGGGCACCGAACGTTGCAGCACGATGGACGGGATGGGCAATTCCAGAACGGCCGCTTCGACCTCGCGTTGAAACGATGGTGGCAGCGGAATCGCAACGGCGTCAAAGGAATGCTCAAGCAACCATCGACGGGTAAGATGCGTGAACGGGCCACTGCCGTTGACAATTGGCAGAAACGCGACCTGATCGCTCAGCCGCAGCAGCGGTGGGATTCCGTCATTCATTGCCGACCCAGGCATCCTTGTTTAGAGAATCCATTCCGGGAATGCGAATCCGGCAACGGTTTGTTGGGCGTGATCATTGGGGTGCGTTGATTTTCCGCAGCACCAAATTTTTAAACGAGACTTTCATCGGCGGCCCTTTGTGAAGTTGTAACGCGATGACGCCCTTGGAAGACGACTTTTCACTTTGCCGGTCCACCACGCGGACGGTCAATTGGCCGTTGATGTAGTGTTCCAAACGATTGCCGACCGCCACGATGCGATAGTCATTCCATTGGCCCGGATGAATGGACTTGCCCAATTCGGTCTCGTCGCCAAATGACTTCGGCGTCTTTTTTCCTTCGTCATTAATGATCACCGACTGGCCGCGCTTGGCCAAAATTCCACGGCCGTCTTGTTCGTACAAAATTCCGGCGTAGCGATTATTGAAGTCGATGTCGCCCTGGTAGCCGGCCACCTTGAACTTGTCCTCGTCAACGACCTTGCCGCGATACTGGATGCCGCTATTTCCGCCCTCTCCTTCGATTTTGAATTGGGCACTCAATTCAAAGTTGTCAAATTCGGCTTCCTTGAAAATCAGATAGTTGTGTTCGGCGATGGGATCCTCTTTGGGGTTGGTGCCCACGATGACGTTGCCTTCGACGGTCCAGTTGTCCTTGCCCTTCCATTTTGCGAAATCCGCTTGCGAACCAAATAGGACAATCGCGTCACGTGAAAGTGGCGGAGGTTCGGCGGCATCGTCCTGCGCCAAAACCATGGATGGGCACAGCGAACACAGCAGCAAGCAAATTCCAAGCGAGCGTTTCATCGGTCATTTCCGGTAGATCATGAGGTCCAATCAGAGCCCATCATGATAGCGAAACAACCGCCCGGGAAGACTCGTCGCCCTCACCCGCCCGGCCAGTAATCGATCGCCCGTCGGTACCCGCGTTCGAAACCGACGGCTCGCGCCTTGTCGCGCACCCGCCGGTGACCCGTGAGCGGCGAGGCACTAGCCGCCGGTACCAAGCGCTGGAAACTGGTGGCTCGCGTCTTGTCGCTCACCCGCTGGTGACCCCACAAGTTTTTTCAAATCCGCGTCGGCAACTTCCAATCGCTGTTGGTGGTACCGCAGACGGCGGGTCCGTGCGATTTGCCAGCGTCGACCCCAGGCCGTTGCCGGCATCCGCAGCGCGAGCGCTTGGGTTTCGGTCGCCGCCGATGCAATCCGCGAATCCGACGCGATCCGGGAATCCGACGAACATTGGCCCGTGATCCACTGTGCCGCTTCGATACACCACCACTGGGTCCGCGAATCACGGCCACCGTAAATCGGCAAACGCTCGCCCAGTTGCGATGCCAGGTCGACGGCGATGACCGCCGCCAGTCCCGGATGGGTACGCTTGAGCTGATACGGAAACGCCAAGGACCCGAGCGTCGGCAGCCAGCCGATTCCGAGCGCGGCACTCAAGTCAACTCGTCGCCCCCGATGCCGCCAAAGAACGCCCAGTGTCAACGCCGTGCGCAGCATCGGTAGCAGCACAATCGGCAACAGGCTCAGCCACCCGCCACCGGCCAGAAACCACGCCAAACCGCCATACTTGACCGGCGCCAGCACAGGGCTGATGCCCTTGGCAATCAAATGCGATGCAAAGCCCTGTGCACAGCACACGACCTCTGGTGAAACGGCCTGTTCGCGAAGCGAATTCAGCGAAGATTCCGGAACGGCACCCTTCCGCGCGGTCCGCTCGATCACCCGCAGCAGCAGCGTTTGCCCCACGACGGCCTGAAAACGCTGGTTGCCCATCAACAACATCAGATCGCAGAGTTGTTCGTTTCGTCGTTTCGAATCATTTATCCCGCGTTGAATTCCAGCGGGCAGGATTTTTGAAAGCGCCGCGTGGCAAAAGGCGGCCAGCGGGCCGGGATCGGCATCGTCGGCCAGACGATGATCTTGCTGAAGCGTTTCAACGCGGGCTTGGTGCCGCTTGGCAAACCACTGCTTGCGAAATTCGCGATCGCGTAGCCAGCGTTTGGCTTTACCGCGATAGTCCGCGTCGGTGACGCAACGGGCAAGCCGTCGGCCCAGCGAACCGGGGATTCGCGTGGCCCACCAGATCCGACGCGTCGCGGCATAAGGATTCGCATGATCGGCCCGCAGCAGACCGCTGCGGCGATATCGATCGCGACAGGCCAAACGATAATGCTTGAGCGCATGTGAAGCGCCGCGATGCTTACCGAGCACGATGGAAAGCAGCCGTCGCGGCGGCGCGATTTCGGCCCGTTTCCAACGGTGCGAATGACGGATTAAACGTTCGGCGATCGCCCGGCACGACAGGAATTCCGCGGTGCCTAGCCGTTGCATCGAGCGTGAATCGCGCATGGCCGCGTCCGCCGAGTCCACGTTTCGCGTCACCCATTGCCGCACTTTGTCGGCGTCCAAATCGTCAAAGGGAGGTGCGTGGCCGTGTTTCAAACCCCCCAGCAAATACCGCGGGACCAGCACGGCGGGGATGCCCGATTCCAAGTCCACGATCGTGTATCGACCGTCGTGGGGTAACAGGTTCGCCGTGGACACCAAGGCGGCGGGATCGATTTGCCAGCCCGATCCGACCAGCCCCGCGTGGCTCAAGATTTCCACAGCCTGCCGCATGTGGGCGACCATTTCGTGGATTTCCGCCGGTCGATTTTGGCGGGGGTCGGCGGCTTGCAATGGCCGTCCCCGGATCACCTCGGCGGCAAGCACCCAAGCGCCGGCGTGGGTATCGAAACGTACGTACGCGGGCATCGCGACATCGACCGGCAATCCCGAAACGGCCAAGGCCATCGCGGCAAATTGTCGGCGATAAAAACACGTCAGCACCGCATCCCGGTGCGTCTGGTAGGCGAATGGCGAACCATAAGAAAGCTGATAAATGCCACGGGTTAGCCGGCCGGGGGCGAACCGTTTTTCGACCACGCGCAGCGTCCCCTGATGGCGTGTTTCCACCACCATTTCGCTGGCGATCGCCGCCCGTCCGGCACCCAACACACGTTCCTGGCGTATCGAAATCGGCTCGATCTCGGGCCACCGCGGCCGCCGGTCGGCCCGTTGCGGTTCATTCCGCAGGTCACCAAGCGGACAAAAATCGCTTTGAGTCGAATGTTCGGGCATCGGTCGCCGATAGCTCAGGTCCCCGTTCGGATTCAAGATCGAAAACCGGATTCAAGATGGGCCTGGCGAGTGTGCTAACCTATTGGCCTAAAATTTCAGCCGGTTTTGACGCCCCACTCACCCAAAACTTGACTTCGATGAATCGCTCAAGGCTCGGATTTTCGTGCTCACTGCTTTGCCAGTTCCTGCTGTTTCAGGTCGCGCTTGCTTTCGGGGCGACGGCGCGGACGGCAGCTTCCGAGCGGCCGCCCAACATCATCCTGGTGATGACCGATGACCAGGGCTATGGCGACCTTGGATGTCATGGGCATCCGTTTTTGAAGACGCCAAATTTGGATCGTTTGTATTCGCAAAGTACTCGATTCACCGATTTTCACGTCAGCCCGACGTGTGCCCCGACGCGATCGGCTTTGATGTCCGGACGCGCGCCCTTCAAAAACGGGATCACCCACACGATTCTGGAGCGGGATCGGATGGCATTGGATTCGACCACCATCGCCCAAGTGCTTTCTTCGGCCGGCTATTCAACGGGGATTTTCGGCAAATGGCATCTGGGCGATGAAGCTGCCTATCAACCCGATCGCCGCGGCTTTGATGAAACGTTTATCCATGGCGCCGGCGGCATCGGTCAGGAATATCTGGGCTCGCAAAGCGACGCCCCCGGCACCGGCTATTTCAATCCGATCATCAAACACAACGGCACCTTTGTGCAAACCGAAGGTTACTGCACCGATGTGTTTTTTCGCCAAGCACTCGGGTGGATCAAACAGCAAAGTGAAACACCCGATAAGCCGTTCTTTGCCTACATCCCCACCAACGCTCCGCACGGCCCCTTCATTGTTGACGAATCCTACTGGAAACCCTTCGCCGGCAAGGGGAACAAACAAGTCGCATCGTTCCTGGGCATGATCGTCAACATTGACGAAAACATGGGGCTGCTAATGGAAAAGATGGATGCTTGGGACCTGACGGAAAACACGCTGCTGATTTTTATGACCGACAATGGCAGTGCTCGCGGTGCAAAGATCTTCAACGCGGGGATGCGTGGGTCGAAGGGTTTGGTCCATCAGGGCGGCGCCAGGGTGCCACTGTTCATGCGTTTGCCGGGGACCACCACCGCGGGTGTGGATGTCGATCGACTGACCCGTCATTACGACTTGTTTCCGACTCTAGCCGAAGTGGCCGGCGCGACTATTCCCGAATCCGTTGAACTCGACGGTCGCAGCCTATTGCCCTTGATCGAAAATCCAAAAACCGATTGGCCCGATCGTGAGGTATTCTTTCATGCCGGTCGCTGGAACAAGGCGGGTGCACCGGGGCGTTGGGGCCAAGGCAACACGGACCCCGACCAAGCCAAATACAAAAACTTTGCGGTCCGCAACCAACGCTGGCGTTTGGTTGGCGACGCGTTATTCGATATTCAAAATGATCCTGGCGAAACCAAGGATGTTTCAGCCGACCATCCCGAAGTCGCCGCCAAGCAACGGGCCGCCATTGACGCCTGGTGGACGGAAGTTCGTCCCCGCTTGATTAACGAGGACGCGCCGCTGGATGTGGGCAAACCCTTCCGCGATGGTTTTTTGAAACAACAAGAAACCAGCGGCATCCCCAAGTGGACTGCTCCGGAAATTTAGGGCGAATGCGGGACTGAATGTTCGCGGCCATCGCTTGGTGCCGGAGGCACGGCATGCCGTCGTTTCGCGACTTGGCATTCCGTTTGAATCGCGAACCCCGGACTGACGTCCGGGGCTACATCCTGCCATCGCTTCGCGACTCACATGCGATCAAGTTTGCGCGATCAGATCCGTGAGCCGCGGCGGGGACCGCCGTGCAACGAACCACTATCCCACCGGGTCCGCCTTGGCGTCGGTGTCGGTTTCGGCAGGCGGCTTTAGTTGAGCACGCGGTTTCTCGGTGACTGTGCCGGGGACCAGGTACGGGCCCGTCGCGTTCTCCTTGATAATGTCCGCCAATTCCTGGCTGTCCATGACTTCGGTTTCCAATAAACGCTGGGTCACGGCCTCTAAAATCTCGCGCCGTTGAGCCAAAATTTCACGCGTTTGTGCGAGCGAGTCCTCGACGATTCGCGTCACTTCCTTATCAATCAACTTTGCCATTTCCTCACTGTGGCCGGATTGAAAGGTTTCGCCGCCACCGGCCAAAAAAGGAGAGCTCGTGCGTTGACGAAAATTCATGCGTCCCAAACGACTCATCCCATAATCCATCACCATGCTGCGCGCGATGCCGGTGCAACGTTCCAAGTCGTTGCTGGCGCCCGTGCTGATGTCTTGAAAGACAATTTCCTCGGCCAGCGTTCCGGCCAACAACACTTTCATCCGACTCTCCAATTCCGTTTTGGTTTGCAAGTAGCGATCCTCGCGTGGACGGTGCATCGTGTAGCCGAGCGCCGCGAAGCCGCGTGGAATGATGCTGACTTTGTGTACCGGGTCGGTGTTGGGTAGCGCCGCGGCGACGATCGCGTGACCGGCCTCGTGATAGGCGACGCGGATTTTTTCGTCGGCGTGCATGACCCGGTTCTTTTTTTCCAGGCCCGCGGTGACCCGTTCGACGGCTTCGTTGAATTGTTCCAGGGCCACCGTGCTGCGCCCGCCTCGCGCGGCCAATAAAGCCGCTTCATTGACCAAGTTGGCCAAGTCGGCACCGACAAAGCCCGGGGTGATGGACGCGATGTGCCGCAGGTCCACCGATTCGTCCAAACGCACTTGCCGCACGTGCACTTTCAAAATCTCTTCGCGGCCGGCCACGTCGGGACGGTCGACCAAGACCTGGCGGTCGAAACGGCCCGGACGCAGCAGCGCGGGGTCCAAGGTTTCCGGCCGGTTGGTCGCCGCGATCACGATCACCCCATTGTTGGATTCGAAACCATCCATTTCGACCAGCAGTGCGTTGAGCGTCTGTTCGCGTTCGTCGTGTCCACCAACGGCGGTACCACTGCGGCTTTTGCCGAGCGCGTCCAGTTCGTCAATGAAGATGATGCAGGGCGCGCGGCTGGTGGCTTGTTGGAACATGTCGCGCACTCGGGCGGCACCGACGCCGACGTACATTTCCACAAAGTCGCTTCCCGAGAGCGAAAAGAACGGCACGCCCGCTTCGCCGGCGATGGCTTTGGCCAGCAACGTTTTGCCGGTCCCCGGCGGCCCGACAAGCAGGACACCTTTGGGGATTCGTCCGCCCAAGGCCTGATACTTTTCGCTGTTTTTCAAAAAATCAACGACCTCGCGAACCTCCTCAACCGCCTCGTCGATGCCGGCGGTGTCCTCGAATGTGATCGCCAAATCCTCTTGCCCGTACAGCTTTCCGCGACTTCGAGAAAACGCCATCGGCGACCCGACCCCGCCCATCCGGCGCAGCAACAAAACACCCAATCCGATGACGACCGCCAGCACCAACAGGCTGGGCCACATCGTCGCCAGCCGGCCGGGCCGTTTGACATTCCAAGTCACGCCGGATTGTTCCAGCAATTCGGTCAGGCGGCCGTTTTCGACGCTGTTGTGGGTATCGCGATCGAGTTCAAAATCCACCAGCGACGCCTTTTCAGGCACCTTTTCGCCTGAAATCCGCCGGTGCATGAGCTTTCCGTAAATCCCGTCATCGGTCAAATAGACCTCTTGGATATTCGACAATTCGTCTTTTCGGTCCGGATCGGTGGGCGAAACAACCCTCATCTGGACCGGCTGGACGTCCGAGCCATCCTGGTCGGCGGCAGCTCGGGCGTTGGCCATCTTTTCCAACAAATCCTTGAAGTCCGGATAACGGACCGCCAAAGAATTGCGGCTCAGCAGCACGGCACACAGCACGATCGCCACAATGACGATCACCAGGACCAAATAAACGTGACTATTGCCGCGTTGTTCGGGCGTTTTCGGGTTCGATTCAGACATTCGTGGTCGGTGACATGACGAAAAGAAATAGGTTCACGGTCGCGAAGAAATAGGTTGAAAAGCGGGGCAAGAACAGGCGGGATGACCGGTTTTGTACGTAAACCCGATCGCTTTCGTTTAGGAAGGCCGCGAAATGACCGAGCGGGTTTGCCGCGTTCGGCCGCCCAATGCTACCCTACCAAGGGAATCAGGCATGGCGATCCGCCCCCGCGATGCCGCTTTTCCGGCTCTCGGGATCGCTGGTGAATACAGCGGATCGCTGGCCATCGGGCGGATGGCCGGTACCCGACGGATCACTCATCCCCGACAGATCGCCAAACAGACGGATCGCAAAACGCACGGATCGCCAAACACATCGTGCGGCACGTTCCATCCCGCCCCCATCCATCCGCTAACGGCGGGTCCAACATCACTCCGTTCATTCTCAAGCCAATTCGCTATCGCTTCGTGACATGTCGCCCGAATTGACGCCTTCCGCGCCCAAGCGGCCCTCCGCGGTGCCAAAGGATGCGTCGTCGATTCCCGACGCGTCCGATACCACCGCCGCTGCTGCCACGGAGGCTCCCATCGGTTCCACCGGCACGACGCGGCGGATCGCCGTCCTGGGTGCCAGCGGGAGCATCGGGACCGCGACCGCCGATGTGATCGAACATCTCGATCGCGTTGATAGTGACACCACTTGGTGTTTGCATGCCGCCAGTGCCCATCGCAACGTTGCGATGCTGCGTCAAATTCATGACCGTTTTGATAGGAAGCCGCGATTGGCCATCAGCGACCCGGCATCGCTTGACCAATGGCGCGGCGATGCCCGCTCCGGTGAACTTGATGCCCGCTCCGGTGAACTTGGCGTCGGCCCCGACGCTCTTGTCGAATTGGCGACCGATCCCGATGTCGACACCGTGGTTGCCGCGATTGTCGGCGCGGCCGGCTTGGAAAGCTCATTGGCCGCATTGAACAGTGGTAAACGCGTCGCGTTGGCAAACAAAGAGACTTTGGTCGTTGCGGGTCCCTTGGTTTTACAATCGCTACGCGAACGTGGCGGGCGGCTGCTGCCGGTCGACAGCGAGCACTCGGCGATCTTCCAGGCCCTGGGTGCACCCGATGCCCCGTGTCACGAAGCCGCAACGCAGGCACGGAAGATCATTCTGACGGCCAGCGGCGGACCATTTCGCCAGTGGACACTGCAGCAAATGCGTGACGCGACCCCGCAACAAGCGATGCGTCATCCGACCTGGGACATGGGTGCCAAGATCACCATCGACTCGGCCACGATGATGAACAAGGCACTCGAAATTATCGAAGCCCGCTGGTTGTTCGATCTGCCGGCCGATCGCATCGAAGTGATGGTGCATCCACAATCGATCATCCATTCCATGATTGAATGCATGGACGGGTCGTTGATCGCACAAATGGGCCCGCCGGATATGAAATTGCCCATTCAGTTGGCGCTGACCCATCCGCGACGGCTGCCGGGCATCACGCCGACCTTGGATCGCAGCCAGTGCTACGACTTGAACCTGAGCGTCGCCGACCGCGAACGTTTCCCCGCTCTGGATTTGGGTTTCGAAGTCGCCGCGGCCGGTGGCACGGCCGGCGTTGTTTTGAACGCGGCCAACGAACGTGCGGTCGAATGCTTCATCGCTGGGAAGATTCGCTTCACCGAAATTGTCTCGGGAACCCGCAAGGTTCTCGAAATGCACGACTTTGAATCTCGCCCCGGACTTTCCCGCTTGCGAGAATTAGACGCATGGTCGCGACGTGAATTTGATCGCGTCGCGGGCGTGGAAAAATAAACGAGAACTCCTTGATGATGATTGAATTGTTGGCGGCATCGGATCCCGGTTTTTTCGAAAACCTGGGAACACAGTTTTACCAGTGGGGCGTGGTCGCACTGGGGATCGGCTTTGTGATCTTCGTTCACGAACTGGGTCACTTCGCCGCCGCCAAAATGTTTGGCGTCAAATGCGAAAAGTTCTACGTCGGCTTTGACGTGCCGATGCCCAAAATCGGGCCGTTCCAACTTCCCAGCACGCTGGGCAAATTCCGCTACGGCGAAACCGAATACGGCTTGGGCATCCTGCCGCTGGGCGGCTACGTCAAAATGCTCGGCCAAGACGATGATCCACGGCGTTTGCGAGAACA
>JBCCRW010000230.1:0-9504 GCA_039201055.1 Planctomycetota bacterium
CCTGGCCTGTGTGACGGCCAGCGATCGATTGCATCGCTCCAGCGCCGCGATCGTCAACATTAGGTCACTTTCGTCGTCTTCGACCAACAAGATTCGCAGTGTGGAATCGGCGATTGAATCGGACGGTGGTGAATCGGACTGAGGCGAATCGTCATCGGTTTCGTGACCGGCCTGTTCGGCAAGGCGGCGTTTTCCCCAGCGTTCGATGACGTTGGCGACCGCATCGACACGTGTTGGCCGGTCCTGGCGATTGGGCTGGACCATGGAATGCCAAAGCTGGTCCAGCGGCGATGGCAAAAGTGCGTCGGCGGGCGCCGCGTTCCGTTTGCCCGCAAAGAGGTTTGCCAATCGCTCTTGCGGCGTTTCGCCGGGAATAAAGGAATGTCCGGTCAACAAAAAATACCAGGTCACGCCCAGCGAATAGATATCGGATTGTTCATCGGCACTGGACAAACATCGCGCCTGCTCGGGCGACATGTACGCCGGTGTGCCGCCCATCGCGGTCAACTGGGTATGGAAGTGATCGGTGGGTTCGTCCGTTTCGCCTTGGTCGCCAATGGCCAGACCAAAGTCAGTCAACTTGACGGTTTTGTCGGCGGCGCGAAGCAAGTTTCCCGGTTTGATGTCGCGATGGATGATGCCCCGCTGATGGGCTTGATTCAGCGCACGGGCGATCGACCGAATGATGAACGCCGCTTCCATAAAACCCAGCGGTCCGTTCCGCAGGACCTCCTGACGCAAATCGCCACCGGCCATCTTTTCCATCGCGATGTAGGACATGTCACCAATTCGGCCGACATCAAACGTGGTGACGATATGCGGGTGTGCCAACTTCTGGACCAATTCCATTTCCCGGCGAAATCGCTCGTAGCCGTCCGCGCTACGAAGTGTCTTCAGTGCCACCGGTTGCTTGCGTTCCAAATCCATCGCCGCATACACCCGACCGCTGCCGCCACCCCCGAGCTTGGCGTCAATGCGATAGCGTCCCAGCACGCTGCCGGCCTCAAAGTCGATCAGCGACCACTCCAAGTTCTCGCTTTCGTCCAGAATCTCACGTAGGCATTTGGAAACGATCGCCCGTGCTTCCGGCGGCATCTTGTACTGATCGCGCAAACGATCGGCCAGACGCTGAATCAGACTCTCCGAACCCGCCGAACCGAAGTAGGTGCTCTGCTCGCTGCGATCGATTTCGCCGGAGACGAATGATTGCGAATTCGCGGGCGTGTCCACAAACCGATTGTCCCCATCACCCAGACCGCTATCACCCAGCACGCTGTCACCCAGCCCGCTGTTGGCGTCCTCATCCCGAAGGGCCAGTGAATTCGCGTATTCGACTGACGAATCATCGTCGTCGCATGCCTGCGGATCGTTTGGCTGCGGCGCATCTTCCGGTGATGGGTGCGCCGGTGAGGTCTCCTGTTCGTCAACCGTGTCCGAACGTTCCGGCGTTGGCGAACCAAGCAAACTGCTCAGCCACTGCGGGACATTGAGCGGACGAGGATCGGAGGTACTGGACATTGCAACGGAGACGCGGGCAAGCTACTCGACAATCGCGGGGAAGTTGGGGAGGGATGAAGACCCCTTGGGGAGGCTCCCCCTTTGGGGAATCTAAGCGAAAAATGTTTCGCATTGCCAATCGCTTTTGTGGAAATTCCCAAAAATTCATGTTTGTCAAAAAAGGCGTTTTTCACGTTATTTTTGGGGCCGGATTACGAAGTGGCTTCCTTTGGACTTCGAAACTAACGAATCCGAGGCGATACAAGTCGGCAGCCCGCGACCTTCGGCGTCAAATACACCGTGCTGCTGCCTTGCGAACAAAAAAAGGGCGGAGCCAACGCTCCGCCCTTGAATCGATTTTCGCGTTCGCTCGGCAGTGTTGCCTCGCCTCCGCTTTGGGTCCGTTCCCCGGCCGGTGGACGCCTATTCGCCCGCCGCAACGGCGGCTTCGGATTCTTCGGATTCGGCTTCGGCGCGGGTGTCGCCGTGAAATTCCAAACGCGTGATTTTGACGCGATTGCCGTCGGCATCGACCAGCTTGCCATCCTTGTTGGTTTGAATGGTTTCCGGATCGATCTTGTCGCCTTCTTTATTTTCGACAATCGCGATCACGCTGATCGTGTCCTTGCCCTCGAAGGTGCCGCGTAGCAATTCCTCGCCCAGCGGATCCTCGATACGTTGCTCGATCGCGCGACGCAGTGGCCGGGCACCGTAATCCAGATTGCTGCCTTCTTTAATCAAGAACTCTTTGGCCGCGTCGGTCAAAATTAGATCGTAACCACGTTCCGAAAGACGCTCCTTGACCTTCAACAATTCGAAGTCGATGACGGTCTTCAAATCGTCCTTGGTCAAATGTCGGAAGATGATCGTGTCATCCAGCCGGTTAAGGAACTCGGGACGGAACACCTTTTCAATTTGATCCATCACGCGTCGCTTCATGTTCTCGTGCGAAGCGTCGTCCTCACCCGTTTGGAAACCAAACTGCGATTCGTTCTTGATCGCTTCGGCGCCGGCGTTGGTGGTCATGATCAAGATCGTGTTGCGGAAGTCGACGTTGCGACCAAAGGAGTCGGTCAGTCGTCCTTCTTCCATGACCTGCAACAAGGTGTTGAAGACGTCGGGGTGCGCCTTTTCAATTTCGTCGAACAACACCACGGCGTAGGGACGGCGGCGAATCTTTTCGGTCAATTGACCGCCTTCTTCGTAACCGACAAACCCGGGGGGCGCCCCGATCAAGCGCGACACGTTGTGCTTTTCCATGTATTCCGACATGTCAATGTGCACCAACGCGTCGGCGTCGCCGAACATGTATTCAGCCAATGCTTTGGCCAGCAAGGTTTTCCCGACACCGGTGGGCCCGGCAAAGATGAACGAACCGGTCGGCCGCTTGGGGTCTTTCAAACCGCTGCGCGAACGACGAACGGCTTTGGCAACGGCCGTCACCGCGGCGTCCTGGCTGACGACTCGCTTGTGCAATTCGTCCTCCATTTTCAACAGCCGCAAGCTGTCCTCGGTGGACAATCGGGTGAGCGGAATGCCGGTCATCTTCGAAACGACCTCGGCGATGATTTCCTCATCGACAACGCCATCGGTCTGCTGCGATTTCTCACGCCATTCCTGGGTGATTTGATCCTTTTTCTTGCGCAGCTTTTCGGCTTGATCACGCAGGTTGGCAGCCTTTTCGAAGTCCTGGTTGGCGACCGCGTCCTCCTTTTCCTTGTTCAGCTTTTCGACGTCCTCGTCGATTTCCTTCAAGTCTGGCGGACGAGTCATCGTGCGCAGTCGGACCCGCGCGCCGGCCTCATCGATCACGTCGATTGCCTTGTCCGGCAAGCATCGCGCGGTGATGTATCGCTCGGACATTTCCACGGCGGCAACCACCGCGTCGTCGGTGAACTGGACGCGATGGTGTTCCTCGTAGCGACCGCGAAGTCCTTTGATGATCTCGATCGTTTCGGATTGGCCGGTCGGTTCGACGATGATCTCCTGGAATCGTCGCGCCAGGGCGTTGTCCTTTTCGATGTACTTTCGATATTCATCCAGCGTCGTGGCACCGATGCACTGAATTTCGCCACGGGCCAGGGCGGGCTTCAACACGTTGGCCGCGTCGATCGCCCCTTCGGCTCCACCGGCTCCAACCAACGTGTGCAGTTCGTCGATGAAAAGGATTGTGTTCTTGACTCGGCGGACTTCCGTCATCACGGCTTTGATGCGTTCTTCGAACTGCCCGCGATACTTTGTGCCGGCGACCATCATCGCCAAGTCCAGCACGACGATTCGCTTTTCGGCCAAAATCTCGGGGACCTCGCCGGCAATCACGCGTTGTGCGAAGCCTTCGACGATGGCGGTTTTGCCTACACCGGCCTCGCCCAACAGCACCGGGTTGTTCTTTGTTCGCCGGCAAAGGATTTGGATCGCACGTTCAATTTCGCGTTCGCGTCCGATGACCGGATCGAGCTCGCTCTTGCGGGCAAGTTCGGTCAAATCGCGGCCAAACGAATCGAGCGCCGGCGTCTTGCTCTTACCGCTCTTGCTGGACGATCCGCTGCTCTCGCCTTCGCTGGATCGACCACCACGCTCGGACACTTCGGCGCCCTCGAGGCCGTGGCCCAGCAGGTTGAGGACTTCTTCGCGAACGTCTTCGAGTTTCAGGCCCAGATTCATCAGGACCTGAGCGGCGACGCCCTCTTGTTCACGCAGCAGACCCAGCAGGATGTGCTCGGTGCCGACATACGAGTGGTTTAAGTTACGCGCCTCTTCCATCGAATACTCGATGACCTTTTTGGCACGCGGTGTTTGGGGCAGCTTGCCAACGGTGACCATCTCGGGGCCACTTTGGACCAGCTTTTCGACTTCCAGCCGAATCTTTCGCAGGTCGACCTCCAAATTCTTCAGGACATTCGCGGCCACGCCGCTGCCCTCTTTGACCAGGCCGAGCAAAATGTGCTCGGTCCCGATGTATTCATGGTTAAAGCGCTGGGCTTCCTGGTTGGCCAATTGCATGACCTTCCGAGCGCGGTCGGTAAATCGTTCGTACATCTCTATCTCGCAAAGCCGTGAAGATTGGCTGTCAAATTGGCGGTTCTAAACTGCGTCGGAAGTCCAAGTTGCAAACTGTACGCCACCGCCGCGCCACCGCCGATTTATCTTATGGATTGTGTCGAATTTTCGCACCGCCAACGCGAGTCCGACTTCCGAAAAAAGCGGCTTGATGGAGGAATTGGCTTTTTTCACAAAATTCGTTTTGCGTTGATCTAAAAGTCAAGCGGCTTCGCGAAAATCTCCCGTTTCGTCCCAATCGTCCTCGAGCCACGGGGTCGATTGGTCCACGTCGACTGACTCGGGTGGGGTTTTGTCCGGCGTCTGCATTTCCGCCCGCTGGTGATCTGGCTGCTGGTGATCTGGCTGCTGGTGATCTGGCTGCTGGTGATCTGGCTGCTGGCTATCCGGCGTGTGCGATTCTGGCTGCTGGCTATCGGGCTGGCCCGCCGAATCGGCTTTCTGCGCCGCACGATCAAGGCGATCGCGTTCGCCTTGCAACTCGACGGCCCAGCCGTCGCAGACCTCCAGCCGCGCGGCTTCGTCGATCAATTGCATCGCCGAATCGATTCGTCCGGTTTGCCGAAACACACCGCACAGCAGCAACAATGCCGGCGGGTCGCGTGCTTCGATGGCAAGCACTTCCTGCAACAGGACTTCGGCCGTTTCCAAATCACCTTGCAAATATGCCGCTTGTGCGTCATCAAAACGATCCTCGGCCGTCGTGCATTCTCGTGGTTTGAGCAAGCGAGGCAATTCGCGTACCGAACGCCAAACACAGAATGACCAAACCAGCCCACCGACCCAAAACAGCATCGACGACACGGTCTCGGGAGCCCAGCCGGGGTAAAGAAAGCGGGTGACCAGCATCGCGTTTAGGCCTAGGCCGAAGCAAACAACCATCGGCAAAGCTCGAAAATTGCCCAGAAACCACAATTCGGGCAGCCCCGGCCAAAAGCAGGTCAGAAAAAATCGCTTCGTCAGTGCGCCTGCGGGCACAGCGTCCTCGTGGAAATAGTGGAGCCTGTGGTTACCCAATCGCCACCGATTTGAGCAAGTTCAGTTTCACGCGGCAGACCAATGGGTGGGCAACCCGCCGCGGGCGGACCACTGGTGGCGGTTTCCAAAATCCGTACTCTACCCCGCCAGCTCGGACTTTGCCCAAATTGCCTGCCGCGCATGAACCTCGCAACTCTCGCCGGATCCCGGATGATCAGTATTCGATATTCTTCGCTGCGGATCCGCTTGGCGATTTTGCTGGCCTTGGTCGTTCACGTTCCGGTAAGTGCCGACGACGCGGGTTTGCAGCGTGGCGATCCCGTGGGCGCTTTTTACGTCACCAAGCTTGCCGGCGCACCGCAGGACGGCGTCGCTGTCGGCGAAAGTTTGTGCTATCGCTGCCGATTTGGATCGCGGCCGATGATGCTGCTGTTTTTGCGTGATGTCAAAATCGACGGCGAATCGTCCGCATCAGCCCAGTGGTGCAAGCTGCTGAGCCAATTGGACCAGGAGATTGCCCAAGAAAACGAATCGGGTTTCCGCTGCCTGGTGACCCTGTTGGGCAAGGATTCGGGAATTCTTCAGGACGTCGCGCGGCAATTGGCCAAAGACGCCGAACTGACGCGACTGCCCATTGCAGTGGCAAAAGACACGGTATCGGGTCCGGCAAACGTTCGCATCCCTGCCGACGCGACCGCCGTCATCATCACCGCCGTCGATTCGCAGGTGGTCGAATACACGGTGTCGCGGCGAAAAAATTTCGACGTCAAAGCCGCCATCGACCAGCTCACGCGGCTACTGCGGCCCGAATTGCGACTGGCCAAACGAGCGGTTTCGAAACAGCACTAATCCCAGTGCACTGAGCACGATCCTTCACAATCGCTCGCCTTGCCGGCCAAGCGATATCGCCGTTTGGCGACTTGTCGATACATCCATCGCCACAACCAGGCGGTGCCCGGCAAATGCAATATCGGCATCGCCGGCCATAACAGCGGCAGCCGCCACGACAGGTAGCGTACCGCGTCGCTACCGCCGAATCGCTTGCCTTCCGGCGACACCACGTACATTTGCTCCATCAATTGATCGTGGCTCAAATCCGGATACCGATCGGCCACCCGCGGATCGTGCAGCGAGAGGAAACGCAGCCGTTTCCGCCAATCCCAGCGGGCCAAACGCTGCACCTGGCCGATGCAAAAATTGCAATCGCCGTCGTAAATCACGACGTCACCGTCGGGATGCTGGTCGGGGTCAAGAAGCGGCACGGTGGACATGCTGAAAATCACAATCGGTAATGGGCTGCAGCGTTGCTTTGCGGACTCTGTATACTCGTGGCAACACTTCAGTTTAGCTTTCTGGCGATTCAAACGTCTTTCATTTCCCGCTTGCGGCCACCACGGCCGTTGGCTTTCCGCCCGAGCGAATCCGCATGTCACCGATCGAAAAATGCATTCGTGCCGCCCGCACCCGGCTCACCCTGGGACGTTTTGGCCGGGCACTGGCGATTTCCAGCTTTGTCGGCCTGATCGTTGCGACGCTCGCCGTCCTGCTTCCCGCGGTGCGGCCGATGGAAATCGATCACGCCGCCTGGAACCAGGGCTGGATGATCGCCTCGGCCGCCGGCGCCGTGCTGGCCGCGATCGTTTACACCGCGATTGTCGCTCCAACCTCGCAAAGCGTCGCCCAGGAAATCGACAAGCGTTTCGGTTTGCACGAACGACTCGGTAGCACCCAAATGCTGAATGGGGACCACGAATCGCCCGAATTCGCTGCCGCGCTGCGCGAGGATGCGGCCCGTCGAGCCGCCGAAATCAAGGTTTCCGACGAATTCGCCCTCCGGCCGTCCCCCATCGTCTGGCTGCCGCTGGCTGTTATTCCCGTTCTCGTCGTCGTTCTGCTTGCACTTGGCCCGGCCAGCCGCACCCCGATCGATGCCGACGACGAGCAGACGGCGATGGAAATTCGTCAAGTCAAATCGGTCACCAAGCAGCTTCGCAAACGCATCGAACAACAAAAACGCAAGGCCGAGGCCAAGGGCCTCGACGACGCCAAAGACATGTTCGAAAAGCTCGAGAACAAGCTCGACCGCATGGCCGCCCGCAAAGATCTCAATCAAAAGCAGGCCATGATTGAGCTGAATGATTTGAAAAAGCAACTTGAGGAACGCCGCAAATCACTCGGTTCGAGCGAGGAAATGCGAAAAATGATGGCCGGGATGAAGGATATCCAAGCCGGCCCCGGCGACAAAGTTTCCAAGGCGATCCAGCAGGGCGACTTTGGCAAAGCCGAAAAAATGATGCAGCAGCTCGCCAAGCAGCTTCGCGATGGCAAGTTGGATGAACAGAAAAAAGAGCAGCTGAAAAAGCAGGTCGAGCAGATGGCCAAGTCGCTCAAGAAGGCCGTCGAACAACAACAGAAGAAAGAAGAAGAACTCAAAAAACAAATCGAAAAGGCCAAGCAGGAAGGCCGGCAAGCGGACGCCGAAAAGATGCAGCAAAAGCTCAACGACATGCAGTCGAAAAATCAGCAGCAGATGGGCCAGATGAAAAAGATGGCCGAAGCGATGCAAAACGCGGCCCAGTCGATGAAGAGCGGCGATGCCTCCGAAGCCGCCGATGCGATGCAGCAAATGGCCGACCAACTGGGTGATCTTCAAGAGGAAATGGAACAGCTCGAAGACCTCGAAGCGACTCTGGGCGACCTGGACCAATCCAAGCAACAGATGCGCTGCAAACAGTGCCAGGGTGACGGGTGTAAGGGTTGTCAGGGCATGGGGCAGGGCATGGGTGATCGACCCGGCGAGGGCATGGGCCGGGGCACCGGCAAGGGGGATCGCCCCGAAGCCAAGGACGACACGAACACCTATGAAACCCAGGTGCGCGGCAAGGTCAAACGGGGTCGCGCCATCATTTCGGGTTTCGCCGACGGTCCCAACCGCAAGGGTGTCACTCGCCAGGCCGTCCGCGAGGCCATTGGATCGGCAATGAGCGAGGAAAGCGACCCGGCAGAAAACCAAAACTTGCCGCGTACCGAACGCGAGCACGCCCAGCAATACTTCGATCAACTGCGCGATAATTAGAACGCATCGGCCCAATCAAACAGATTTCGTGGTCGGTGCAGGACGCTTTGCGCGGCGGCGTTTTGAATCCGGTCGCCGCCGGCACCGGCGGCAACCCATTCGCGGACATCTCCATGCACCGGAGGCGGCGTCAGGATGCTTGCCGAACGGCCGCTTTCGACAATCCGCCGCAGCAACACGCTGGCACCTTTGCGTCCCGCTTCGTCATTGTCGCAAGCCAGCACGATCTCACGTGGGTCCAGCCGCTCGATCACCGCCAGGACGACACCGATCGCACCACCAGCCGATGGGCGACCGATCACGTCCAAACCCAGTCCGTGAAGCGCCGCCGCATCACTTGGGCCTTCGGTGACGTACAAACGATCGACGCCCTTGGCGTGCAAGTCGCGTGGCCAAAAGACGCCGGCCCGACCACCCGCGGCCGACCATTTTGAAGCGTCGCGAAGGTTTCGCCAGCGGATGCCAACGATGCCGCCGTCCCCGCGGCGCATTGGAAATCCAATCGCCCGCTGATCGTCGTCCCAGGCCGCTTCCAATTGACGCAAGGAGTTCTCGGGCAGTTGCAGAACCTCGGCCAGGCGTTTCCACCAACCGGGGCGCATTCTGGAAAGGTTTCGCCGTTGTTTTTGGGTCAATGCTTCACACCGTGGCGGAATCGGTGAAACACTGAATTGCACCGGAGTCACCCAGCCGGCTCCGGTGTATGGATCGGTACCCTTTTGCTGTCGTGAAGGATGCCAGCGTGAATGGGGACGCCCGTGCAGGTGGTCGGTCAGCCACTGCGTGGCGTCGGACCAGCCGCCGCCGCGCATCCAGCGAATCGTCGCCAGTCCACCACCGGGTGCGGGATCAGTTCCTCGGGTAAAGCACCGGCGACAATGAACGGCGCCGCG
>JBCCRW010000231.1:0-9473 GCA_039201055.1 Planctomycetota bacterium
ATGGCGCTGATGTTGGGCGGCAAATCGAAAGGCAGATCCCGGCCATCATCCTTTGCCAAACGCGGCTTGTAATCGAACGTGTCGACCTGGCTGACACCACCGTGCATGAACAGAAAAATCACCCGTTTGACACGCGGCTGGTGATGGACCGCCGGCGGTGAAAACGTCGTGCCTTCCGCCCATGTTTCCGATGGCAGCCAGGCACGAATGGCCAATGCCCCGAGACCCAGCGAGCACCGTTGCAGGTAACGCCGGCGGCCAGTTTGTGATCGCTTGTGCATGCTTGATTCAATCCAAAAAACGAAATTCCGTCGTCGCGAACAGGGCCGCAAACCATTGTTGCCAGCGATCGACATCGTTGTTCGATCCCGCAAAGAAGTCCGCCGCCAACGCTTGGTCGTGCGGGTTGGCGGCACGGTGCAGTGTCGCACGAATGGACCGGTCAACGCGTCGTTCAAACGCTGCGTCGTGTTGCAGCAACTGCTCGTCTTGTCGCAGCATACGCTCGTCTTGTTGGAGCATCCGCGCGTTTTCTCGGAGCATCCGCTCGGCGGCCGACTGGGCGAACGCTTCGACCACCGGGCTGTTCATCAACGTCAACGCCTGCGCGGGCACGTTGGTGGTGGGGCGTTTGCCGACAATCAAATCCGGGTCGGCAAAATCAAGCTGACGCAACAGCGGCGAAACGTAATTGCGAATCACGGGGAGATAAATCGTCCGCAGCGGCCGATCGGCGATTTCGGTGCGGATCGATTCCCCATCGTTGTTCTTGCTGACCAGCGTTCCAAAGTCGTCCATCGTGTGGCCGATGGGCGTGCGGTCCAGCCGGCCGGCGGCGACCATCATGGATTCACGAATCGACTCGGCGGGTAACCGTTTGCGGTGGGCGCGCCAAAGCAAACGGTTTTCGGGATCCGCGGCATCACCGTGCGAATCATATCGGCTGCTTCGGCGATAGGCGTCGCTCAGCACGATTTGCCGGATCAAGCGTTTGGTTTGCCAACCCTGACGTACAAATTCGCCGGCCAAAAAGTCCAATAACTCCGGATGATCCGGCCGCTGACCCCGAATGCCAAAATTGTCGACCGTGCGAACGATGCCCTCGCCCAACAGGTGCATCCAGACGCGGTTGACATAAACACGAGCCAGCAGCGGATGTTGGGGATCGGTCAACCACGCCGCCAGTTCCAAACGTCCGCTGCCCTGGCGGTCAGCAACGCGCGTTTGTCCGCCGCAAACTTGTAAGAATCCGCGTGGAACAATTGGCCCCAAGTTGTGTGCTTCACCACGGATGTGCACCGGAGAATCCGCAATTTCGTGGCTCGGTCGATCGCGTGGCACCATGGCCTTGGGCAGTGGCGGTGGCGCGGACGCAACCCACCGTTGCCGCTCGCGTTTCAAGCCTTCCCAAGCTTCCTTGGCTCGTTTGGCGATCGATGCGTCGCCGGAACCGGTCGAATGACCATCGGCTGGTGTTGACTTGTCATCCACGGGGACCCACTTCACCGCGTCGGCGATCACGTATCCATCCGCATCGGCGTTGGAAATTTCGACGGCGACGATGCCCGCGTGGCAGGCAAAGGTTCCCAAGGAGTGCCAAATGCCACCACCGGGCACGCGCCGCTGGTCCAATGTTTGAGCGACGCTTTTGCCGCCGGTTTCGATTCGCAATTTGACTTTTGATGCGCGGTTCCCGCCCGGCGCGGCGGCCAAGCGAATTTCGTATCGCCCCGCCTTGGGAAGCCGGGTTTCGAATCGAACTTTCAGCGGCCCGTTGGCACCGTTGTTGTCGTGCAGATATCCGCTTCCGATAAAGTCCTTGGAATACTTTGATTCGACCCAGTTCCCGGTCTTGATGGCGTCGGCATCATCGATCCCAAATCGACCCAAGTTGAATTCGTTTTGTTGTGACAACGATTTCCATTTCTGCTCGGCCGCCTGGATGCGTTGATCAAGTTCTCGCAGGGTTTCCTGGTAACTTCGATGCTCCGCGACACGCCGAGGATCCACGGGCAATTCCAATTCGGTCCAGTCGCTGACGAATTGTTGGATTTCGCCGTCCAGCGATTGGGTGCTGCGAAAGATACCCGCGAGCGCGTAATAGTCTTTGGTGGGAATGGGATCAAATTTATGGTCGTGGCAGCGGGCGCATCCCAGCGTCATGCCCATCAGCGATCGGCCTAGCGAATCGATTTGTTCGTCGACGACGTCCATGCGAAGTTTGACCTTGTCGCGTTCGGACAACATTTTGGTGCCCAGCATCAAAAACGTTGTGGCAACGATCGAATCTTGTGCGGCGCGCTTGTCTTGCGCGGTGCCGGTGTCTCGCGCGGTGCCGGTGTCATGCGCGGTGGGCGTGTTGGGGGCCATCAAGTCGCGGGCCATCAAGTCGCGGGCCAGCAAGTCGCCGGCGATTTGTTGCCGGACGAATTCATCAAAGGGTCGGTCGGCGGCGAACGAATCGATCAAGTAATTTCGATACCGCCACGCGTGATGGAACGTCGCATTGAAATCGCTGCCATTGCTGTCGGCGTAGCGGACGACATCCATCCAGTGCCGGGCCCAGTGTTCGGCGAATTCAGTGGACGCCAACAAGCGATCCACGCAGCGTCGATAATTCGTCTCGCTGGGGTCGGCTTCGAATGCACGCTGCTGGGCGGGTGTGGGCGGCAGGCCGGTCAAATCGAATGCCAGCCGTCGCAGCAGAATCGATGGATCGGCCGGGGCAACGGCTTCGACGCCGGCGTCTTCGAGTGCCTGATTTAAAAACGCGTCGATCGGCGTGTCGGTTTCCGACCGCTGCGGTGGCGAAACGGCCCGCACGGGTCGGAACGCCCAGAAGTCGCGAGCCGATTTCCAGTCGATCGGTTGATGTTTCGGCGAATTTCCCTGGCCAGGATTTTCGGGACCTCGCCCGGGTGGTGCGTCTTTCCCGCCATCGTTTCGTTTTCGGGGATCGACGGCGCCGGCCTTCACCCATGCCTCGAACCTGGCGATCGTTTCCGGGGACAACTTCCCGTCGGGCGGCATTTCACTGCTTTCGTAGCGAATCGCCGAAATCAGAATGCTGGCGTCGATATCGCCGGCGACCACCGCCGGGCCGCTATCACCACCTTCGCCCATCGCGTCGGCGGAATCCAGCCACAAGCCGCCAGCCACCTCGCCCGCCGCCTGGCTGTGGCATTCGTAACATTTGGTGACCAAAATAGGCCGGATGTATTGTTCGAAATAATCCGTTGATGCGGCTGGATTGTCGTCCGTTTGCGTCGGTTGTTGGCCGTTTGCACCGGGCAAGCCAAAGGGAAAAGGGACCGCAACGAGAAACAGGCCCGCCAGGAGGACCCACCGATTCGCGAGCGGGCGGGGACGGATTGCCCGTGGGATACAGCCACCGCGAACGCGACGAGTCAAATACGCTGGCGTCTTGTGCATGGCGACCGGGAATGAAGCGACATCGGGCGGGGCGGTCAATCGTCCCAAGTATACACGATAACGGGGCCGATTCGGCCATCATTCATTGTCGCTTGGGCAGGTGGCTGCTATTGTGAAGTACCGCTTCGCCGGACTTCCGGCCCCTCTTTTTTGGAAATCCATCCCGCCATGAATTCGCCCCGCAAAGATTCGATGTCTCCGAAAAACAACTCCGCCGCAAACCACGCCACACCCGCGCAAACCACTGGGGAACAATCGCAGCCAGGACCCGAGCGAACGGAAGCCACGCAAACCGGACCCGCGCAAGCCGGACGACGCGGTTTTTTGAAGACCTCGGCCCTGGTCGCCGGCGGCATGGCTGCCGTCGGACAAGGCTCGATCGCCCGTGCGGCCAACGCCTTCGGCAGCGACCTGATCAAAATCGGCTTGGTCGGTTCGGGCGGTCGGGGTCGTGGGGCGACCATCCAGGCGCTCAACACCACCGGCGGCGGCGTCAAGCTGGTTGCCATGGCGGACGTGTTCCCCAACCAAATCGAAGGTTCGCTGGAACAAATCAACGAGCAGCACGCCGACAAGGTGGACGTGGCTGATACCCGTTTTGTTGGCTGTGAAGCTTACAAGCAAGTGTTGGATACCGATTGCGATTTGGTCATCTTGGCCACCCCGCCCGGCTTCCGACCGCTGCACTTCGAAGCGGCCGTCAACGCGGGCAAACATGTGTTTATGGAAAAGCCCGTCGCTGCCGACGCGCCCGGTGTGCGACGCGTGATCGAGGCCAATAAGATCGCCAAGGAGAAGGGGTTGGGTGTCCAAGTCGGCCTGCAGCGTCGACACGAGTTTCGCTACAACGAAACCATGGACCGGTTGAAGGACGGCGCGATCGGCGACATCATCCTGGCCCGCGCCTATTGGAATGGGGCGGGTGTTTGGATTCGCTCGCGAAAGCCCGAACAAAGCGAGTTGGAATACCAGATGCGAAACTGGTACTACTTCAATTGGTTGTGTGGCGATCACATTTGCGAACAGCACATCCACAACTTGGACGTGATCAACTGGCTGGCGGATGATTATCCCGTCGAAGCACAAGCGGTCGGCGGACGCGAAGTTCGCAACGGCGAAAACACGGGCCAAATCTTCGATCACCACATGGTCGAATACACCTACGCCAATGGCATGAAAATGTTATCGCAGTGCCGCCACATCATCGATTGTTGGAACAGCGTCAGCGAGTTCGCTCACGGCACCAAGGGCACGTGCGAAATCAGCCGCGCACGCATCTTTGATAACGCGGGCAAGCAAACATGGAAGAGCGAAGCCAAGGAAGTCAAAGGGAAGGGATGGCAGCAGGAGCACTACGACTTCTTTTCGGCGCTGCGTGACGGCGAGGTCCCCAACGAAGCCGAATATGGTGCCTACAGCACGATGACGGCAATCCTGGGTCGCATGGCGTCATACAGTGGCAAGATTGTCAAATGGGACAAGGCGCTCGCCGAAGGCAAGGCGCTGGCCGACTATGACAACATCAAGTCGTTCGACGATGTCGCTCCGGTGCAAAAAGATGACGACGGCAAGTATCCCGTCCCGGTACCCGGCCAGTATTCACCTTTTGCGGTCTGATCCGCTTGCCGGACCGACCTTGCGGGCATCAATTCGGAGGTCAACGCGCTGGATCGGATTGGGCGCGAAGCGGGGCATTAACCTTGTGAACGCCCATGCTGAAGGAATGGCGATGGCCAGCAATAACGCGAGCATCCACAGCGGGTGTTCCAGCCAGAACTGGCGGTTGCTGCTGGCCTTGCCCGCGGTTTCGCCCAACCCGCCCAGCACGAACAACAGCAGCAGCGGACAGCCCAGTAATTCGACGCCCAACATGGCGCCGATCGCGGCCTTGAAGCGCCACTCCGCACCGCTCATCGCCGGCCGCGGCAATTGACGCAGCGGCCGCACGACCGGCGGGTTTTCCGAAATCGCCTCGCGGTACATCGGTTCGGATTCGAAGTCTTGCATCTCTGTGCTTCTCGAGCCAAAAGTCAACGGCGTGTCAATTCGCGTGGCCGGAACTCGCCAGAAACCGCGCATCGATCGATCCCGATGATTTTAGCGGGCCGAGAAGTTCACATGATTCCGCTTCGCCTTTCCACGGGATTCCGTTTCGCGTGTCCACGGGATTCCGCGTTGCGTGTCCACGGGATTCCGCGTCGCGGGGGATAGGCATGGGCTAAAAATACGGTCAAACCATGGAAAATCGTTTTGCCCCAAGCTTTTTTGGATGTCTCTTTCGTGATTTCGCTTTCTGAATTTTCGACCGCACGCACCCACTGGGCGGGTCTTCCGCTGGCCGAATTGGCCAAACAATTTGGCACGCCGCTCTATGTGTACGACCCCGCCATCATTGCCGCGCGAGTGGCCGATTTGCGGGCCTTTGACGTCATTCGCTACGCTCAAAAAGCCTGTGGCAACATCGCCATCCTGGACCGCGTCCGCCAGCAGGGCGTCAAGGTCGACGCGGTCAGCGCCGGCGAAATCCAGCGGGCGATCGCGGCGGGCTACAGCGTTCATCCGGGGTCACGCGACATCGTTTACACGGCCGATATCTTCGACCATGCCGCCCTGGATTTAGTGCTGAAGCATCATTTGCACGTCAATTGCGGGTCGCCGGACATGATTTCGCAAATTGGCCAACGCCGTCCCGGCAGCGACGTCACGCTGCGAATCAATCCCGGTTTCGGCCACGGTCACAGCCAAAAAACGAACACCGGCGGCCAACAGAGCAAGCACGGCATCTGGTTTGAACAAATCGACGAATGTTTGCGTCTGGCGGACCAAACCGGGGTCACGGTGACGGGTTTGCACATGCACATCGGCAGCGGCACGGACCTGGAACATTTGGGCCAGGTTTGCCAATCGATGGAACAAGCGGCCCTGACCGTCGGACGCACCATTCAAACGATCAGCGCCGGGGGTGGGCTACCGGTTCCCTATCGGCCCAGCGAATCGTTCGTCGACTTGGGAAAATACTTCGAATTGTGGGACACGATGCGTCAAAAGTTGGTCGCGGCGTTTGGTCACCCGGTGGAATTGGAAATCGAACCGGGACGCTATTTGAGTGCCGAGGCCGGGTTGATGTTGGCCGAAGTCCGAGCGGTCAAAAAGATGGGCGATAACACCTTTGTGTTGCTGGATGCCGGCTTCAACGACATGGCTCGTTCGGCCATGTACGGCGCCTACCACCCGATCAGCGTGGTCGCCGGCGATGGCTCGGACGCCGGCCGCCGCGAATCGATCGATGTCGTCGTCGGCGGACCGTTGTGCGAATCCGGCGACATCTTCACTCAAACCGAGGGCGGGTTTGTCGAATCGCGGAGTCTGCCGGTGCCCCGAATCGGCGACTACCTGGCGATCGAAAATGCCGGGGCATACGGATTTGTGATGGCCAGCAATTACAACAGCAAAACTCGGGCTGCCGAAGTGATGATCGAGGACGGCGTGGCCAAGGAAATCCGTCAACGCGAAACAACCGAAGATTTGATTCGCGGTGAAATCATTCCCGCGTAGCGCATCATCAAAATCAAAGTAGCTCGACTCTCCGAGTCGAATAAATTCACAGCCCACACCCAGCCCATCGGACTGGGCTGGGCAAACGGCCGGGGCTTCGCCCCTAAAGAAAGTCGAGCCAGCGCTTCGCCACGGTTAACCCTCGGCGATCGATTTCCGCTGGCTAATTGCTACTCCGCGCCGCATCCGTCATCTCCTTTTGGCTCTGCTCCATTTCACCGGCGGGGATGTTGTACTGAGCCGCATCCTCCTGGTCGATGACTTCCGAATCGCCCGCACTGGGGCCACATCCAATGGTGCAGAGCATCAATGCCAGCGTCAAAGTGCCTAAAATTCCAAGTCTCATAAATGGTTCCTATGGTGTTTTTGGGTCAAAAAGAAAACCGTTCGATCTTGCGATCGAACGGTTCGATATGCGTTGTGTCATCAAGGACACAAGTTTTATTGGGCGATTAAAAATCGCCAGAGATGACTTCCTTATTCGCACGTGTTCCCAGAGCACCCCAAAGTCCGAATGGACTCCGGTTGCCCGGCCGCGAGGTGGGCGCGGTCGCGTTTCGGCTGACCTGTTCGGCGAGCGGGTTGCCGGCCTCGATCGAGTCGGTGATGAAGCGAACCGCTCCATCGGCCAGCACGATGTGACAACCACCCGGGTGCCGACTGCCGGCGGTGTAATTTCCGCCGCGGACATCGGGAAACCAGCTGCCGGTATTGAAGCCGCAACTGGCTTGGTTCGGGCCCAGGACGGTCTTGAAGCCACTGTTGGCCTCAAAGCCGCTGTGCCAACGAAAACCGCGACCGTAACGCGCCGTCCAGCCCGTCGCCGCTTCGGATGACAAGTCGGGCGAAGCCGTCGGGTCCCAGTAAAGTGGACGCGTCGGGTCGGCAAAGTTCGCTTGGGCGAAATTCGGAATGGTGATGCACTCGGTCGCGTTCAGCGCGTTGGTCCGTCGATCGTTGTCGCCCAAATCGGTCGGGATCTCGCCGATCATGATCGTGTTGGCGGTCCCGTCCAAAATGTCGCGAATCCGAGTCTGCTGACGAGACATAAACACGCCACGGTTGGACTCTTGGGCGATGGTCGACCAATAATCGTTTCGCTGGAAGCCGACAAAGTTCCACTGCCAGGGACCGTACAGCATGGAGGTGTCGTTGCCGTTGCCAAACCAGGCGTCGCCAGAGCAAGCGGCGTAGTTGGTTCGACCACGAGCGGGAAGGCCCACACCCGGATCGCTCGGACATCGAAGTGTCGCGATCTCGGTGATCCAAGGCGCGTAGCTGCTGCCCGAATCGTGGTCCGGTGACGGGCCGAAGGGCCGGAAGTCACCGCCCGCGGGCTGGAAAACCAAAGGACCATCGTTCGGAATGGTGTCGAAGGGATTGGAAATCTCTTCCCACAACGGCGTTTGTTCCATGAACGGCAGGATCGCGACCAGATAGGAGTTTCCCATCATGGGGCTGTCGGCCCGCTGGCTGCCGCCCCAGATTCCGCCCTGTTCGAACGCGGCGGGCCCGTTCTGCTGCGTTGGAAAGCGCTTGAACGAATCGTGATAATCGTGAATGGCAATCCCGATCTGCTTCATATTGTTGCTGCAGCTCATCCGGCGAGCCGCCTCACGAGCCGCCTGGACCGCGGGCAGCAACAACCCGACCAGGACGCCGATGATCGCAATGACAACCAACAGCTCGACAAGAGTAAAGCCAGGGCGATCCCGGCGGTTTTGATTTCGAAATGACATGTGAGGACTCCCTGAGATAAGCACCGACCGCAAAATCGCCGCCGCGTCACCCTATTCTACTTTTGTTCACTGTTCTGGCAATGGCGAAATACACACCACTACCGCCAAATAATGTGAAAATAATTTCGGCGACAAGCGACGAATCTGACTTTTCGTAAAGCAATTCGGTACAAAAACCATTTTTTGGTTAATGCAGGGGGATATTGAATACCACCACAATCGGTAGCGTCGCCCACCACGAAATAACGACAGCGTGTCGCCACTTATTTGAGCAGGGCACGGTTGTTTCGAAGCCAAAACAAAGCGGTTTGATCGGTCGTCGCTGTTCAGGTGGTGAATTCGATCTCCGCCCGACGTGGAGCCTGCAGTTCGATTCTCAGCGTGGTCCAACCTCGAACCAATCAACCGGCGCTTGAATGCCACCTGACGGGGCTTGGCGATTGTTGTCCTTCGGGCGAACTTTTCCCTCGACGACGTCGAATGCCAACTCTTTTGAACCCGATTCGGCGATGCGCCAGAGTTCTTGCCATCGCGATATGGATGCGACAATCTCACGTGGGGATTGGGAACGAATGAAGTTTCCGCGGGCCAGATAGGACATCCCAGGTCGATACATGTTTTGCTCTTCCGACCATTGAAAATGATCACGAATGGAAGCGAAGTCTCCGATGCGAGGTATCCCCGGAAACGAATTGCCTCGAGATACCAACAACAGCCACTTCGTATCGCATGCATTCGCACGCGTCA